>DASYFZ010000440.1:0-2953 GCA_036000295.1 Solirubrobacteraceae bacterium | reverse complement strand
CAGACGCGCAAGGGCGAGGGCCGCGGCAACGTCAAGTGCGTGCTCCTGGGCCGTGGCGCCTCCGACGAGAAGGTCGACCACTGGCTGCGGCAGGCCGCTCCGGTCGAAGGCTTCATCGGCTTCGCGATCGGTCGCTCGATCTGGTGGGACGCGCTCAAGGGCTGGCTCGGCAAGGACCTGTCGCGCGAGGACGCCGCCGCGCAGATCGCCGAGAACTACCTGCGGTTCGTCGAGGTCTACGAGGGCCAGACCGTCCACTGACGCAGTCAGCTCCACATAGCCTGCCGGCCCAGGGCTGGTAGGCTCGGACCCCACGATGGCGATGAAGATGCGCCAGAGCCTCGCGCAGCTCGAGCAGGAGTTCAGGCACGAGATGCAACTCGACCGGAGCCGGCGCGAGTCGCTCCGCAAACGCGCCGTGCTGCGCTCGCGAAAGCGCACGCACGCACGCGAACAGAAGCGAAGCTCGCTTCGCTACTGGTTGCTCGTGTTGTCGCTCATCGCCACGGCAGTGATCGTGACGATCGCGATGTTCGAAAGCCTGTATTACCTGCTCGGCTGAGCAGACCCTTGCCTATGTGATTGCGGCGTATCCGGGTACCTGGAGAGTCCGGATCCGCCGGTGCTGCAGCTGTGGCGCGCTAGCTCGGATCTCCGAGTCCGCGCAGGGCCGCATCCACTTCCTCGCGGACGCCTTTGCCTGAACCCATGCGCTCCTGCTGGATTTCGAGGTAGACCTCTTTCCGGAAGACCGGGATGTCCCGCGGCGCCTGAATGCCGATTCGAACCTTCTCGCCCATGATCGCGAGCACTGACACTTCGATGTCATCGCCGATCATGATGCTCTGATTCGACTTGCGGGTGAGTACCAACATCGGGAAGCTGCCTCCCTGCTCGCCTGGTCGTTAACTAGACAATGTCCGGCAACTCTCCCTCTCTTGGAGCTGCCGGCTTGCCCGCCGCCAGCATAGCGGTTGTCCTTGCCCATGCACAACCGTCTACTAGGCGCCTGTTCGACATCCTCGAACCCGTGTGGGGCCCGGACTGTAGGCGCTGCATGAGGGTCACAAATGTCCCTGACGACCCTCGGTGAGGGGGTCCTGGCGCGGTCGAGCCGCGGCTTTTACTAGTCTCCGGACGGTCATGGCCCGCCGCTCACTGCGTCCAGAGCTCAATCGCATTCGTGCCTGGGTCCGCCAGGGCCGAACCGACGCATGGATCGCGCACCAGTTGGACGTCACCGTTCAGCAGATCCAGGCCTTCAAACGCGAGCAGGGTCTGGTCACCGGCGAGGAGCCAAACGGCGCCCCCGGCGACTACGAGATCGACCTGCGCGCCGAGGACGATGCGCTGATCGCCGCCGAGCTCGACGCCGCCGAGGCCGAAGCCGAGAAGGCGAGCGAATCCGACGACGACGACGAGTCAGACGACGAGGACGACAAGCCCAAGCGCCGGCGGGGCCGCCGCGGCGGACGCCGCGGACGCCGCAAGGCATCGACGCCGCTCGAGGCGACGTTCGATCACGGCGAGGAGGGTTACGGCCTATGGCTTGACCCGGCCGTCCAGGACGACCCGACCTACGCCGAGTACTGGGCGGGCCACCGCCCCGTCGAGGTCGTGATCGAAGAAGACCAGATCATCATCCGCCGCGCCGGTGCCGACGAGTCGGACGACAACTCCGACGACGACAACGGCAACGGCAGCGACAACGACGACGACTAGCTCTGCGGGCTAACGGTCGCCGGAGAAGATCCGCCGGCCGCCGCCGTAGTCGCTGGCCTGGTGGACGTAGCGAGCGAACGCTGCGCCGGCGACCGTCGTCAGATCCCACGCGGCGGGGTTGCCCGGCGCGGCCCGCACCGCCACGTCAAAGCACCAGTCGGTGCCCTGCTGGACGTACAGGTCAGCGAGCTCCTGCGTCGTGAACGGGCCGCCCAGACGCCGGCGCAGCTCGAGCACGACCTCATCGGTGACCCGCTCGAGCGCCGGCTTGTCGGCCGGATCGGCCTCGGCGAGGCGGCGCTGTCCCTCGCGCCACAGGGCGGCAACGTCATCGAAGCGCATCACCGGATGCTGCCCGGGAAGCTGGGCTCGGGCGCGGAGCCCGGCCCGTTCAGCGGCTCGGCAACCCGGTGATCACGTACGGGTGCTCGCCCATGCGCACCATGCCCAGCGCGCGCGCCTCGCGCTGCACGGTGGCCGGGTTCTTCAGCGAGCGCTGCTGCGCGGTCAGGGCGGCGTTCTGGCGCTGCAGGTCGCGGACGATCGCCTGTTGCTGACGTGCCTGCGAGCGCACCGACAGATACGCGAGGGCCTGCTGCACATAGAGGCCGGCGACAACGGTGAGCACGACCAGCAGGCCCACGCGGCCGACGCGATCCCACCGGACCCGGCGTAGGGGCGCAGTGCGGCTCACACGCCGCGGACGCGGCGGTGTCCGGGCTTGTCTGCGCGGCGCGGCAGTTGTTGCAGTACGGCCTGACGGCATCCCGTTTGCCCTTCGTTCGACGCCGCCAGTCACCTTCCTGCTGCACGGGGGATTGCAGCGCTGTCGGGCCGCTCACTGCCGGAATGCGGACCGGCCCGCGTACTGGGCGTCAGAGCCCAGAGCTTCCTCGATGCGCAGCAACTGGTTGTACTTCGCGACCCTGTCGGTGCGCGAGGGCGCCCCGGTCTTGATCTGTCCGACGCCGGTGGCGACCGCGAGGTCGGCGATCGTGACGTCTTCGGTCTCGCCGGAGCGATGCGAGATCACGGCGGTGTAGTTGTTCTCGCGGGCCAGCCTGATCGCCGCCAGCGTCTCCGACAGAGTGCCGATCTGGTTGACCTTGATCAGGATCGAGTTGGCCACGCCGCTGTCAATCCCGCGCTTCAGGCGCTCGGTGTTGGTGACGAACAGATCGTCGCCGACCAGCTGCACGCTGTCGCCGAGGCGCTGCGTCAGCGTCGTCCA
>DASYFZ010000431.1:0-6504 GCA_036000295.1 Solirubrobacteraceae bacterium | reverse complement strand
TCGACGAGGAACGGAAAGCCGTTGCCGATCGCGATGTGGCTCGACGCGTTCTCGTCGAGCAGCGTGTTGTAGAAGACAGTGTCGAGCGGGCCGATCCGCCCCTCGCCGTCGACGAGGGCGAGCTCACCGAGCCGGCGTGCGCCCGCGTCGATCTCGGTCAGGCTACGCAGCGCCTCTGCGTTCTCGTCGGCGTCGATCTCGACCGCGACGCCGTCCTCGAAGCGGACGGTGAGCCCGCGGATGATCGTCCCGTCGTTGAGGACGAGCGGTTTCGTCGCGGTGACGTGCCCGCTCGTGCGGCGGGGGTCCGGCGTCGTGAAGATCTCCTCGCTCGGGAGGTTCGAGAGATGCCGCAAGCCCTTCGCGGTCGAGAACTCGGCGGTCGACCAGGTCGCAGCCGGCAGTAGGCCGATCGTCAGCTCGGTTCCGGGGCCGCGCAGCTCGATTGCGTCGAACCGCCGTTCGGTGAGCCGCGCGGCGTAGTCGCTCAGCACCGCCATGCGCGTGTCCCACGCGGCGATCGGGTCGGGCTCGTCGAGGCGCAGCACGTGCTCGAGCTCGCGCCAGAGCTGCTCGTACGCGTCGTCCGCCGGCAGATCGGGATGGACGAGAGTCGCCCATGCCGGATGCGGCGCCGGGACGAAGCACCAGTTGGTCGAGCGCTCGCTGATCACCTTGAACGCCTCTTTCACGGCCGGCAGCGTGTCCTTGCCGAGCAGCGACTTGTCGAGGCCATCCATCAGGTTGGGCGCGGTCACGCCACGCAGGTTGATGCGTGCGCCATTCTGCTCGGCGCACTCGAGCACGCGCTCGCCGTACCACTTGGGAACGAAGCCGAGCGTGTCCGGGTCGGCGTTCTCGATCCGCGCGCGCTTCACGTACGCATCGAAGTACGCGACGTCGACGAACTTGGCGCCGCGCTTGTAGGCCGCCTCGGCGGTCGCACGCGCCTGCTCCTCGAGGCCGATCTCGGCCCCGACCAGCACGATCTGGCCTTCCTGAACGTTCGCACCGTGGACGGAGAGCTCGGCGAGGCGCGTGAAGCGTCCGGTCATTCGATCGCTCGCTAGGAGGCCCGGGCGACCACGGTGATCTCGACGAGCAGGCCGGCGACGAGGTCCGCGCGCACCGTCGTCCGCACCGGCTTCACTCCCGTGAACTTCTCCGCGTAGACGGCGTTGAACGCGGGGAAGTCGGCCAGGTCGACGAGGTGAACGAGACACGAGACGACGTCGTCGAGCGATGCTCCGGCCGCCTCGAGCACGGTCTCGATGTTGTCGAAGGTCTGCTCGGTCTGCTCGGTCAGATCGTCGCTGACCACCTTGCCCGTGCTCGGGTCGAAGCCGCCCTGGCCGGAGAGGAAGATCCACTCGCCGACCGTCAGCCCGGGCGAATACGGCCCGGGGGGAGCAGGGACCTTGTCGGAGCTGATCAGGGCTTTCATGGCTGGGGCCTCCTCGACGGGGTTCGAATTCCTCCGGAGTATACATACCGTTCGGTATACTTCGGATCATGACCGACAGGCCGAATGCCCACGACGCGCTCCTCGGGGCGACGAGCGAGCTGACCTACGAGTACGGCATCCGGGGCACGGGAGTCGACGCCATCGCGGCCCGAGCCGGGGTGACCAAGCGGACCCTGTACCAGCACTTCGGCTCCAAGGACCGGCTCGTCGCCGAAGCGCTCGACGCCCGAAACCGACGCGCGCTGCTCGCCCTCGAGACGAACGCGAGGAGCCGCTCCGAGGAGACCGGGGAGCCGGCCATCCTCGCGCTCTTCGATGTGATCGAGAACGCCCTCCGCACGAGGACGAAGGCCGGCTGCGCGTTCATCAACGCATCGCTCGAGATCAACCACCCGGGCCATCCCGTTCGCGAGGCCGCGCTGGCGCATCTGCGCGCTCGGGAGGGACTCGTTCGCCGATTCCTCGCCGAGGCCGGCGTGGAGGACGCCGACCTGGCCGCGCAGGTGACGGTGCTCGTCGACGGTGCGTACGCCGTCGGTGGGTCTCGCCGGGACCCGGCCGCGGCGCGTCAGGCGAAAGCTGCGGCGGCCGTTCTGATCGCCGCTACGGCGTGATGCGGCTGTCCCTCGCGAGAGCGTGGCGGACGGACCTGCCTCGCGTCGTCTTGCTCCTGCAGGCCGGGAATGCACTCAACTGGTCCGGCTACGGGTTGATCCTCCCGTTCGAGATCATCTACCTGCACCAGTTCCGCGGCTTCTCGACGGCCACCTCCGGCTTGGTGCTCGCTGCGATCCTCGGCGCGGGCACCGTCGCAACACCTCCCTCGGGAGCCCTGCTCGATCGCTTCCGTCCCAAGTCGATCCTGATCGCCGCCAATCTCGCGAGCGGGCTCGGTTATGCAGGCTTCGCGTTCGTCGGCCGGCCGTGGCAGGCGTTCGCCTGCGCGGTCATCGGCGGTGCCGGAATCGGCGTGAACCGCACCGCGACGAATACCTTGCTCTTCACGCTCGTGACGCCGGAGCAGCGCGTCGCATCGTTCGCCCTCGGGCGAGCAGCGCAGAACCTCGGCATCGGGACCGGTGCGGCCGTCGCGGGGCTCGTCATCTCCTCGGCACAGCATCTGCGGTCGTTTCAGGTGCTGTATCTGTTCAACGGGATCACGTATGTCGCGTTCGCGCTGGTGGTACTGGCGGCGGTGCCGAATCGACGCACGGCGGAGGCGCCCGATGGGGCCGAGGGGGGAGGCTTTCGGGCGGTCGCACGCGACCGGAGGTTCCTGAGCATCCTGGCCGTGAACCTCGTACTCATCGTCGTCGGCTACGCGCTGTTCCTGAACATCCTGGCGCCGTTCGTGAAAGCGCATACACGCGCCGGCCCGGGTGCGATCGGGCTCTTCTTCGTCTTCAACGCGTTCTTCGTCGCGTTCGCCCAGCTCCCCGTCGCGCGTCTCGCCAGGCGGATGCACCGAGCTCGGGTATTCGCGGTGGCGAGCGGGTTGTTCTCGATTGCGCTCCTCGGCGTCCTGCCGGCGACGCTGATCCATTCCGCGCTCGGGGCGTCGGCGCTTCTCTGCGCCGTCGCAACGGTGATCGCGGTCGGCGAGTGCGTCCACTCCGTCGTCCTCGGCCCACTCGTCGCCGACCTCGCTCCTCCGCATCTCCTCGGCCGCTACATCTCCGTCTTCAGTCTGATGGTGACCGCCGGCTTCGCGATCGGCCCGGCCATCGGTGGCGTCGTGCTCGCGTACTCACCCAACGCCGTCTGGTGGGGCGGCGCGCTCGTCACGGGAGTGATCTGCGTCGGCGCTCTCCTCGCGGGCGATCGCATCCCCGACAAGCCGCCTGCCGCGACCGAGTCGAAGGCCCCGTCCTGCAGCCCGATGCCCGACGCAGCATGACGCTCGTCGGTACCGTTTCACGCTGATGCCGCGCCGGCACGCTGTCCTCGCGCTCGTCGTCGCGATCTGCTGGGCGGTGAACTTCGTGGTCATCGACATCGGCCTCGAATCGTTCCCGCCGCTGCTCTTTGCGGCGCTGCGCTTCGGGCTGATCGCCTTCCCCGCAGTCTTCTTCGTGCCACGGCCGGACGTGCGCTGGCTCGCGGTCGTCGCCGTCGGCCTGTTCATCTGCGTCGGACAGTTCGGCCTGCTGTTCGTGGCGATGAACACCGGGCTGCCCGCTGGGCTTGCGTCGGTGATCGCGCCGCTGCAACCCGTATTCACCATTCCGCTCGCCGCCCTCGTGCTCGGCGAGCGCCCGAGCCTGCGCCAGATCGCCGGCGTGACGCTCGCCGTCGCCGGTATCGGAGCCATCGCCGCTGGCCGCGCCCACAGCGTCCCCCTTCAGGCTGTCGTGCTCGGTGTCGCCTCGGCGGCAGCGTGGGGCTGCGGCAACGTCGTGACTCGAGCAGCCAGACCGAAACGACCCTTCTCGCTCCTCGTCTGGTCGAGTGTCGTCGCGCCCGTGCCGCTGCTCGGGCTCTCGCTGATCTTCGAGGGAACCGCGCGCTGGCACAGCGCGGTTTCTTCGCTCGACGCATCCGGGCTCGCAGCCCTCGCCTACGTCGTCGTCGTCTCGACCTTCTTCGGGTACGGCACCTGGTACTGGCTGCTGTCCCGCCACCCGGCCTCGACCGTTGCGCCCTTCACCTTGCTCGTGCCGGTCGTCGGGATCCTCACCGCGTGGCTCGTACGCAGCGAGCACCCCACCGGCGGCGAGCTGCTCGGGTCACTCATCGTCCTGGTCGGCCTTGCGCTCGCGCTCGGTGTCGTCGACACGCTCGCGGCGCAAAGGCGAGTACGCAGCGCGGAGTCCTAGTCGCGCTTCCAGGCGCGGAACCGAGCGACGATCTCTTCCCGCAGCGCGGGCGGAAGCGACTCCTCGCGCGGGACCATGCCGGTCTGCCTGATCGTCTCGCGCATCTGGTCGAAGTAGGTGCCGCAGCCGGCGCAGTAGGAGAGGTGCCGCTCGAACCGCTCCCGCTCGTCGGGCGGCAGCGCATCGTCGAGGTAGTTGGTGACGACCTCGATCATCTCCTGGCAGCTGAACTCGTTGTTCACGGGGACTCCGTGGTCAAGTGACGCTCCAGCGCGGCACGGACCTTCGAGCGCGCGCGGTGCAGCAGCACTCTCTGGTTAGTCTCGCTGAGCTCGAGAACGCTACACACCTCGGCAGAGTCCCAACCTTCGACGTCGCGCAGCGAGATCACGATCCGCTGGCCGTCGGGGAGGCCCGCGATCGTGTCGGCGATCAGCGTGCGTGTCTCGGCGGAGAGAAGAGCGCGGTCCGGCTCCGCCGACCAGGGCGTCGGGAACGAGACCCAGCGGCTCGGATGCCGCTCGTCGGGGCCTTGGAAGCGGTCGGCGGGAAGGGCGGGCTCGTGCTCTCCTGCCTCGCGTGCGAGCTCGAGTGAGGAGAAGGGCACCGTGCGCGCCTCGCGGACAGCGTGCGTTCGGGCGATGTTGGCCACGATCCGAAGCAGCCACGTTCGTAGAGCGGACCGGCCTTCGAACCGGTCGAGGCCGCGGAGCGCGCCGAGCCACGCCTCCTGCACGACTTCGTCGGCGACCGCGCTCGAGCGGACGAACGTCAGCGCGACCCTGTGCATCACGGCGCCGTAGGCGTCGACGAGAGCGCTGAACGCGTCCTCGTCGCCGCAGCGAAGGGCCGCGAGGAGCGCGGTCTCGCTGCTCGAGGTCTCGGGACCGTGCATCCGCTCGAAACGTACTTGCTCGCGCAGGTGTAACGCCACGGCCGCATCGGGTGACGGTACGAGAGACAAACGATCGCCGTTCCCGTCGTGACCGACTTCCCATTCGCATTCCGTGCTTAACCAGCAAATCGAGCTCATTGCGCGCGAGCGGGTCGCGAGTCTCCTCCGCGAAGCCGAGCGCGAGCGCCTCGTGCGGGAGGCTTCCTTGCAGTCGCCGCAGGACGCCGCGCGCTCGCAGGGCCGGGCCTCTCGGCGCCGGCTGAGAAGAGCCCCTGTGGACGTCCCGCGCTGCGGAGAGGCCTTGAGGCGATGAGCCGCCGCGTCTCACGCCTCGTCGCGGGTTGGCGCACCGGGCTCTCCCGCCCGGTTCTCATCCTGCAGGGGGGAAACGCCCTCAACTACTTCGGGTACGGGCTCGTCCTTCCCTTCGAGATCATCTATCTGCACCAGATCCGTGGCTTTTCGACGTCGACGGCCGGACTGGTTCTCGCGGCGACGATGGGCTCGTCCGCGATCGTCACCCCGCCGACGGGTGCGCTGGTCGACCGGTACTCCGCCAAGGCGATCGTGGTCGCAGGAAGCCTGGCGAGCGCGCTCGGCTACGCCGGCTTCGCCTTCGTCGACCGCCCCTGGCAGGGCTTTGCCTGCTCGATCGTCGGTGGAGCCGGGCTCGGTGCCGCAGCGACGGCCAACCGAACGCTGGTCGTCAGGTTGATCACGCCCGAGCAGCGAGCGGCCGCTTTCGCGCTCAACCGTGTCGCGGGCAACTTCGGTCTCGGCGCAGGCGCGACCGTCGCCGGCTTCGTCGTCGCAGCGGCGCAGCAGCTCAGCTCGTTCCAGATCCTCTATGTGTTCGACGCCGTCACCTCCGCCGCATTCGCGCTGATCGTGCTCGCTGCCGTGCCGAGCCCGCGAGCCGAGATCACCGCAGCGACGCACGCCGGCGGAACCGGCTTTCGCGCCGTCGCTCGAGATCGGATCTTCCTCACGGTGATCGCCGCGAATATCGTGCTCGTCGTCGTCGGCCACACGTTCTTCTCGAACATCCTGCCGCCCTTTGCAAAGGCGCACACAGCGGTCGGTCCCGCCGAGATCGGGATCATCGTCCTGGTCAACACCGCCCTCATCGTGATCGCGCAGATCCCGGCGGTGCGCCTCGTTGCGCGGATGCGACGCACGCATGCGTTCGCGGCGACGAGCGTGCTCTTCGCGGTTGCCCTGCTCGCGGTGTTGCCGGCGACGCTCGTCCACTCGACGCTCGCTGCGACCGGTGTCCTCGCCGGCGTTGCGATCGTCCTGGCGATCGGCGAGATCGCGCACATTCTCGT
>DASYFZ010000337.1:0-3020 GCA_036000295.1 Solirubrobacteraceae bacterium | reverse complement strand
GTCGGCTACCCGGATCACCGAACCGCCCTAACCGCACAGCCGGTGGTCGGCTGCAAGCAGCCCTCAGTGCCTGGCCTGCTGCTCCCCCAGACCTGGTTTCACCAACGCTGACGGCTCAGCTACCAGCGTGAAGCAGGCCTGCAACGCGCGGCCAGCAGGGCCTGCGGCCGCGTGAGACAAGCGGCTCCGCTTCCGGCGCTTCCGTCCCCCGCTGGCCGCGCCTTGCGGGGGCGATGCAACCGTCGGCGAGATGCCCGAGTTGCCGGCAAGGCAGGAGAGTTGGAGGTCGGGGTCGCGTCCATGCTCCCGCACGTCGCAGGTCCCTCGGGCCGGCTCACTCCGCCTTGCTCACCGCTCGCGGTGCCGCGGAAGCATGAGCATTGCGGCTACGAGCGTTGCGACCGGTATCACCTGGAGATCGCGTGAAACACCAAGCGCGGCGAGTGTCCCAGAGCATGCCAGCCCAAGCAGGACCGCGCCTATGAACCGGACAGCCCGTCCTGGTCTGGAGCGCCGGTCCAGGAGATCACGCATCGTCGGAACCGTCAATTTGAGCGCCGGTCATCAGGGCTGAGAGTTTCCACGGGCGCTCGGATGTTTCATGCTTCGGACCGCCTCTGCGGAAGCCTTTGTGCGACCGGGCGGTAGCCGTGGTGCGGCGGGCACAGAAGTCGCCGATACCGACGATCACCGTTTGCTCGCCGCGCGCGCTCGGTCCTTCGATTCGAACGTAGCCAGTGCGGCTCTACTTCGTTTCCGAGCCCGCACCTGTGTCCGGTGACCTCGAGGCTCCGCCGAAAGGGTCGGTACGAGGGGCTTGCACGGACTCGGTCTCGCCCCAGTCGATGTCGGTATCGAGGCGATTAAGTCGGTCCGTATCGTCGGACGCGTGACGTTGCGGAGTCCGAGGCGGGTGAGTGGACGTGCCAACCTTGGAAGGCATACGAACCGGCTCGTGGTCAACCTCATCGCTCGAACCACCTGAATCCTTGAGCTTCGCACGAAGACAGGACCCTAAGATCGCTCAGCCGGCGGGCGCTGTGGAGCTTGCAGCGAGCGGACCCTCGGCCGCGATCCCGGCCGACCTTATGGAGGCACCCGAAGAAGTCGAGCAGCGTGTGACGCCACTCGAGCTGTTCTTTGACCTCGTGTTCGTGTTTGCGATCACCCAGGCGACCGGCTTCGTATCCGAGCGGCCGTCGTGGATTCGACTCGTCGAGGGATTGGCGATCCTCGCCGTGCTCTGGTTCGCGTGGTCGGGATATGCGTGGCTGGGCAACACAGCTAACACCGACGAGGGTCTGGTTCGTGTGATCCTGCTGTCTGCGATGGCGGCGATGCTGATCGCCTCGCTGGCGGTGCCGCACGCGTTTGGCAGCGACGGGTTGATCTTCGGCATCGCCTACTTCGTCGTACGCGCGCTGCACATAGGCTGCTACGCGGCGGTCGCGCGAGCGCGGAACGATCCGACCCTGGCCGCAGCAGTATCGCGATTGGCCTCGACGATGTTGCCCGCTGCGGCGCTACTCGTGATTGGGGGCGCGTTGAGCGGAGCACCGCGCGCAGTCTGCTGGGCCGCCGCGCTGCTCGTCGATTACGGCGGGCTCGTCGTCCGGGGCGTCGAGGGCTGGCGGGTCGAACCTGGCCACTTCGCCGAGCGCCACAGCGCGGTGATCATCATCGCGCTCGGCGAGTCGATCGTCTCGCTCAGCGTCGGCGCGGGCGGGGTGCGCTTAGGCGCCGGGGTGATCGTCGGCGCGCTGTTCGGCATCGCCATCGCCGCCGCGTTGTGGTGGGCGTACTTCGATGTGGTCTCGATCGTGGCAGAGCGCAGGCTGCGCCGCGCACCTCCGCGCGACCAGGTTCTGATCGCGCGCGACTCCTACACCTACCTGCACCTGCCGATGCTCGCCGGGATCATCGTCTTCGCAATCGGGGTGAAGCGCACGCTGTTGCAGGTCGACGCACACCTCCAGCTCGTACCTGCAGTCGCGCTGTGCGGCGGCGTGGCCCTCTATTTGCTGGCACTCAGCGCGTTCAAGCGGCGCAACATCGGCTCCTTCAACCGCCCGCGGCTCGTCGTCGCTGGCCTGCTCGCGGGCTTGGCTCCCGCCGCCACGGCGATGTCTGCGCTTCTCGCGCTGGGCCTCGTGACGGTCACCGTATGCGGCCTCATCGCCTTTGAGTTCTTCCGCTACGCAGAGGCGCGAGATCAGATTCGCCACGGCGGCTGACGATCTACCCTTGGGGCGTGCTCCACTCTCTTCGCCGCCGCTTGCGCCCCGTCGTTTCAATCGGCAATGGCTTGCGGATCAGTGCGTCCGGCTCGACGAGCTCGTCGATCGTCTTCGAGTGAGCTCCGGATCGCCGGTGTTGATGGCGTCATGGAAGCGTCTGAGCGTGGCTTTGTTGCTTGGTGCTTGGTCGCGCTGCCCCCGGGCTCGTACTCCACACCACACACCAGAAGTCCCGCGAACTCAGCCGAGCAGGGCTGATGCCGAAGGAGATCGCGGGCCCTGCTCGTCGCCAGATGCGCCTCTCTGCCGCGAACGCCCGGAATGTCGCCTGTGCGACAGCCCGGCCCAAGCGGGCACGAGAACAAAAGCACTCGTGCCGAGCCCAGGCCGCACACGCTTGGATCTGGGCGATTCCGCAAGTCGGAGCGCGACGCCAACGATCAGCGGCGGGCTGCTGCGTTCACTGCGCGTGCTTGCAGCCGAACGCACCGCAGCTAGCGATCCGCCCAGCCCTCCTGTCCGCCCATGGTAGGTGCGCGGCCGGGACCGGGTGTCCCCTCCCGGTGAGAAGGCAGGTGGCGGTTGCAAGCGTGCAGAGAAGGTCTGAACCGCTCCGGACGCCCTGCGCGCGCTCCGTTCGTTGAGTGAAGGGTCCGGACCTAGCGGTCCGGACCCTTCGGTCACCTCCGTTGTGTGATGTTGCGTTACACCGCTGCTGGTGCGGGGGGCACTATTGGCTCGATCCGGGGGAGCCAGCCGAGCCAGCGGGGCAGGTACCAGCTG
>DASYFZ010000326.1:0-5932 GCA_036000295.1 Solirubrobacteraceae bacterium | reverse complement strand
CCGCTCTCGGTCATGAACGTCGTCTCGATCACGAGCGTGCCGGGCAGATAGCGTCGCTCACTGCGATAGGGCGCGGTCGGCCTGATCGTCCAGTGCCCTGCGTCGGGATCGAGAATGCCGGCGAACACCGCGGGGCTGTCGAAGCGCGGCAGACACAGCCATGAGATCGACCCACCCCGGTCGACCAGCGCCGCCGAGTTGCAGTCGGCCAGCAGCCCGTAGTCGGCGATCGGCTTTGAGCTGCCCCCGGTCAGGGCGTCCAGCCTATCGGGACCGGGGCGGCTCGTCAGCGAGCTGCAGGATCGCGTCGCACACCGCGACCGACGCCTGCGCCGTGCGCGAGATGACCCATTCGAGCGCACGTCCGCGCGGCGCCTGCATGAACACGACGCCGCTGCGGCGCACCTTCCAGTCGAGCGACGCCACAGCCCGACCCGCGGGGGTCGTTCGGTACGCCCGCCACGAGCGCGGGCCAGGACGAGTAGCCGAGCTCGCGCGCCACAGCGGCCTGCGCGTCGGCCAGCCTCGGCGTCCGGTCGCTTCGAAGACGTGCCCGTGCCTGCGCATCACCTGACCTGGCCGCGCGCAACAGCTCCTTGGCTTGCCTGCGCGCCTGATCGAGATCGAGATCCACGACGATTCTCCTTCCAGCGCCCCGGGTGCTCGCATTCCCGGCGCCGGAATCGAAAATCGCGGCTCGACCGACTCTGAGTGAATGGTAGGTCTCAGACCCTTCCCGCGAGCTGGACGCGTCCACTGTTCGCGCGCGGAAAGCCTACTGCGAAACAGGCAGCCAGTAGTCGACCCACTGCTCCCGGTTGCCGCCGACGCGGTCGTAGACCTTCTGTGCGCGGAAGTTGTCGGGCGCCGTCTGCCACGCCAGTTGCCGTGCGCCGCGCGATGAGCACTGCGCCCGGCACTCCTCGATCAACCGCTCGGCGATACCGCGGCCACGGGAGTCCTCGGCGACGAACAGATCGTTCATCACGCCGATCCGGCAGCCGCTCGTCGTCGACCAGGTCCAGTACACCGTTGCGAATCCCACCGCGCGACCGGTCGAGTCGCGTGCGATCAGCTGCACACCTTCGTTGACGGGGTCGGCGATCAGCGCGCTCGTGATCGCGAGGAGATCCTCGTCGGGCGGAGAGACCTCGTAGAAGTCGCAGTACGCCCGCATCAAGGCGAGCAGTTCGACGACGTCGGACGCCTCGACGCGCCTGATCGAATCCGCGCTCATCGCGCGCACGTTACCGGCGTCAGGCGCTGTGGCGGCTGATGACCGCGGCGAGCCGCTCTTGGTCGGCTTCGTCCATGTTGACCAGCCGCATCCCCAGGTGGGTGGCGGTCCTTCGGGCGACGAGGACGTCACAGCAGATCGGCTCGTCGTCGCCGTCGATGAGCAGCTCGAGCCTGAATTGCGCCCGCTCGTCCAGGCCTGGATGACGCTCGACCAGCAATCCGCTCGTGCTCACGTTCGCAAGCGGGGTTTCGACGCAGTCGTCATCGCCGGCGCCGTCGGACACGAACAGTCGCGCAAGTGCGCTGACCACGACGCGCTCGGCCGCCCTGCGCTCGGGTAGCTGGACTCCGTCGAGCACGACGAACAACAGCTCCGGCTGGTCGGTCTGCTGCGTGGTGGCGATCCCCTTGAGGGCAATCGTGCCGCCGCGATGCTCGAACATCAGGTATCCGGGCGCGGCCGGCGTCAGCCGCTCGAACTGCTCCGGACCTCCGTCGACCCGCGCGAGGCTCGCGACCGAACCCTTGACCCCGAGGACGCGGCACGCGACCACGCCGTCGGCGCCATCCAAGTGGATCTCGACCCGCTGCTGATGTTTCAGTCGCCGCATTAGCCCCGATTCGACACATCGAAAGCTGTCCTTTAGCTCTGGAATCAAATGTCATGTTCTTGTCCGGTCAGGTGGCCAACTGTCGCAGGCACATGACATGAAGTTCATGTCCCTCGGCGTTCGCGTCGATGAGGCTGTCATGGCGCGATGGACGTTCTTCACCAACCACCTGCACGTGCTCGCGACGCTGGCCGCACAGCCCGACCTCAGGCTTCGGGAGGTCGCGGACAAGGTCGGGATCAGCGAGCGAGCCACTCACCGGATCGTCTGCGAGCTCGTCGACGAGGGATATCTGACGCGGACTCGCGTCGGTTCCAGGAACCACTACGAGGTCCATCTCGCCGCCGCGCTGCGCCGTCCCGAGCACACGGGCGAGAGCGTCGGCCAAGTCGTGGGGATGCTCGCCGAACACGACGAGCCGCGTGAGCGCGATTTCCCTGCCGCGGCGACCCTCGACACCGGCAGCCCATCGAACACCGAGATGTTCCGCGAGCTGTTTAGAACCGCTCCGGCCGGGATGGTGATCGGTGATCCGAGCGGAGCCGTGCTCGCGGTGAACCCGGCGTTCTGCGCGATCGTCGAACGGGACCCGGACGAGCTCCTCGGGCGCGACTTCCGGGCCATCACCCACCCCGACGACATCGCCGTCGACGAGTCGGCGCTGAGCGACCTGGCTGGCGGAGCGCGCAGCGGATACGAACGCGAGAAGCGGTATGTGCGGCCCGACGGATCGTCGGTTTGGGTCAAGCTGCGAGGGACGGTCGCCGTCGATCCGGAGACGGGCGCACGGGTGTTCGTCGCGCATGTCGTCGACATCAGCGAACACCGCCGGCGCGACCAGGCGCTCGCCGAGGCCGAGGACCGCTTCCGCAGCGCCTTCGACAACGCCCCGATCGGGATGGCGCTGGTCTCCCCCGAGGGCCGCTTCATCAAGGTCAACCGCGCGCTTTGCGACCTCACCGGATATTCGGAGACCGACCTGTTGATCCGCACGTTCCAGGCGATCACGCACGCCGACGACCTCAACGCCGACCTCGCACACGTCCAGGATGTGCTCGCCGACCGGCGCCGCAGCTATCAGATGGAGAAGCGCTACCACCACGCCGACGGGCACATAATCTGGGTGACGCTGTCGGTTTCGCTCGTGCGGGACGCCGACGGCGAGCCGCTCTATTTCATCTCGCAGATCGAGGACATCAGCAACCGCAAGCGCCGCGAGCGGGCGCTCGAGACCCAAGCCGCACGCCTCGCCGTCATCGCCGCGACCGATCAGCTCACCGGCCTCAGCACGCGGCGCACGTGGGACCTGGCGATCGCGGACCGCACCTCACGTCCGGACATAGATCTCGAGCGGTTCGGGATCGCGCTGATCGACCTCGACGAGCTGAAGGAGATCAACGACACCCATGGCCACCATTCGGGTGACCAGGCGCTCGTCGCCATGGCATCAGCACTGCGAATCGTCGTTCGCGACGAGGATCTCATCGCTCGGATCGGAGGCGACGAGTTCGCCGTCCTCATCCCCTCGGTCAGCGCCCAAGCCATGCTCGCGCTGACCGAGCGGATCCTTGCCGCGCTTCCCGAGAAGCTGAGTGCGTCAGCCGGTGTGGCGACCTGGGACGGGTCCGAGTCGCATGTAGAGCTTCAGCACCGCGCTGACCGGGCCCTGTACGCGGCCAAGCACGCCGGCCGAGGACGCGCCTACCTCGCCGGTGCTACCCCGCAAGCCGCGCAGCTCGGCGCAGACTGATCGAGCTGGTCAGGAACACGGCGTCCGCACCCGCGAGGCGCTCCAGCTCGATCGGCTCCTCGCGCGCGTAGCGCTCGGCGGCGAGCATCGTGGCCCGGGTGACGCCGGGAAGGATGCGCCCGTCGGCCGGTGGCGTCAGCAGCTCGTGGCCTTCGACGATCCACACGTTCGCGTGCGCCGCTTCGAGCACCAGGCCGTCGGTGTCGATCAGCAGCGGCACCGTGCCGGGTGCTTGAGCGGCGAGCGCCGCGAGCAGGTCGCGGTCGCGCCACTTGTGGCGGCCAAGGCCGCCCGCGATCGCGAACGGGCTGAGCTCCGGCTCCGTCACAGCGGTCGAGCGTTCGGGCGATACGGAGATCGCCAGCCTGCCGTCAGGGTCGGCCAGGATGCGCAGCCGGCCAGTGCCCGTCGCAGTGGCGGCCACGGCCCGGGCTTGCATCGCGGCCAGCGGGTCGAGCTTGACCTCGTAGAGCTCGGACATACTCAGAGCCAGGCGGTCCAGGTGCTCATCGAGTGCTACCGGCTCGCCGCGCTGCACGAGCACCGTTTCAAACACCCCGCGGCCCGGGTCGGGACGGCGGCCGTAGTTCAGCGCGGCCGGCACCGAGGCGACGGCCCGGCGACGCAAGCCAACCCGATCTGCGATCCGCCCGCCGATCGCACCGACCGGACCGGACGCCTTCGTGAATGCCTCGGCGAGCTCGAGCTCGGGGTCCGAGTCGGCCACGATCCCACCGCCGGCTCCGAACCAGATCCTTCCCTCCTGCATCTCGAAAGTGCGAATCGCAACGCTCAGGTCGAGCCCGGCGACCGGGCTGGCGATCCCGATCGCACCCGTATACAGCTCGCGTCGCGTCGCTTCCAGCGTCGCGATCACCTTCATCGCCTGGACCTTGGGCGCGCCCGTCACCGACCCCGGCGGGAAGGTCGCCCGCAGCAGCCCGCCGTCGCCCACGTCCTTGCGTAGGCGACCCGACACCGTCGACACCATCTGCCAGACCCCCGCGTGTGGCTCGACCCGAGCCGGCTCGACGGTGACGCTCCCGTACTCGCACACGCGGCCCAGGTCGTTGCGCATCAGGTCGACGATCATCACGTGCTCGGCCGCGTCCTTGCTCGAGCCCACGAGCGAGTCGTGCGCGGCGCGGCTCGCCGCCTCCTCCCCGGCGCGCGGTCGCGTCCCTTTCATCGGCTCGGTCGCAACCAGCCGTCCCTCACGGCGAAGGAAGCGCTCCGGGGACAGGCTGACCACCCCGTCGAGCAGCGCGCCAAAGCGCGGGCGGGCGACCGGCAGCGCGCGTGCGAACAGATCCAGGGGATCTCCCTCCAGGCCCGCTTCGAGCCGCAGGCAAAGGTTGGCCTGGAGGATCTCCCCCTCGGCGATCCGGCGGCGACAGTCGGCCACGGCGCCGACGTGGCCCGCGCTGCCGTTGGCCGCCACGGCGAACGGCGTCGTCTCGAACTGACGGCCCGGCGGCGGCGAGGAGAGCAGGCGCTCCTGCCACACGGCTTGCCGTTCGCGCAGCGCGTCCTCGCGGTCGGAGCTCCACAGCGCCTCGAACCACCACTGCTCGCCGTCGAATACGACCACGTGGTCGTAAAACGCAAGCGAAAACGACGGCCGCGGAACCGGCGCGGGGGGCGGCGGCGGCAACGTTTCGATCCGTGCCCCGAGGCCATAGCCGAGCCAGCCCACCCAGCCACCGCCGACCGCTACTGCATCGCCGCCACCGACATCGGGCAGCTGGTCGAGCAGTTCAAACGGGTCGCAATCGCGGCGAGCGACGCGCAGTGGCTCGGATCCGAGCACGGCCCCGGCGCTGAGCCAGTCGCCGACCAGCGCAAACGGCCGGGTGTCGCCGCGCAGCCACAGCACCGCCTGGTCGGGCGTCAGCGCCGACCGCAGCGGCGCTCGGACAGCCTCGACTCCTCTGGAAGCAACAGCCGACAACGACGCGGTCACACCGCCAACGATACGGCCGCGACGTGTCCGATATGCGGCGCTAAGGCTGCTGAGAGAGCCTGCGCACTTCGCGGTCGCCCGGATCGGCGAGGTACACGTTCATCGCGTGCGCCAACCGACGCGCCAACCGCGAGCACCGACACAGTGATAGCCGGCAACCGCCACCACCGATCTCCAAACATTGCAGCCCCTCTTTTGTCGATCCCAAATGTCGTGCGCAAGACACCGGTGACCGCCGGGGCCTTTCTGTGAGATCGCGCTCAGTACAGCTCGCGCCAGCTGAACTGCGGTGAGTATCCGAGCGTCGCCCGGGCTTTGCCGATCGCGAGGAGCGTGTCTGTGCCGTCGACATCGCCGGCGACCGGGACG
>DASYFZ010000277.1:0-2921 GCA_036000295.1 Solirubrobacteraceae bacterium | reverse complement strand
CTGTGGCGCACTCAGGAGAACTCAGAGGGGCTACGATGCCCGTGACACTCGCAAAAGTCCTGCAAGTGGCGGCTTCCCAAGCCGGATGTCGCGGGTTCGAATCCCGTCGTCCGCTTCGCAAGAAAGGCCTGCATCAGCCTGGGTTCCGTGGGGTAAGGTCAACCTGGGGTGTCGCTCCACTGCGCTGGCCCGTACCGGCGGGACACGTCGCCGGTAGGAATGTCGCTGAGTCTCGTGGAGGCCTCGTCGCCGAGGCAGTCGTACGCGACATCGGCAAGCTGCCGATCCCGCACGGCGATGGTGCGCCAGCGATGCCCGCGGGCGAGCGCATCGTCGCCGTTGCGATGGCGCGCCGCCAGGCGTGCAGGATGATAAAAGCGATCGCTGGGACGCAGGCAGCTGGACCCTCGAGAGCGGGCGACCGGAGAAGTCCGCCGCCGGCCCCGCCGACTCTTGCCTTCACGCGAATGCAGCAGCGAGCCTCAGACTCAGATGGGGATGAAAAGCACAAGTGGGCCTAGCGCGTCCGTACGCCGTGACGCAGCGTCGACCGGCGCGATCGCATCTGGGCAATTGCGCAGTGACGGCGCTCGCGCCTATCGCTCGCTCGGGACCCCTCACCACGGCGAGCCAGCTAACGTCCGGGTGGCTCTCCTGAAGTGACCCGAGGGCGGTCTGGGGTGATGGGAAATCCCCTGTAAATCCGAGAGGTTTCGGATGGTGGCCCTGAGGCCGGGCGCCGCGTCGGGGCGGTGGAGTGGTGTTTGAGGCGCGGTTTATGGCCGGTGGGCTGGCCGTCGCCGAGGTTTGGGGTGTTCGGGCGGGGTTGGGAGGGCCCGTGGGTCAGGCGCGGGACGCGGCCTAGGAGTCAAAGGCGGGTGTCGAAGTCGGCGTTGTTCATGTCCTTCGTCGACCGCGAAGGCGGCCGAATCATGGGACGTTCCGTTTGCCTAGAAGACCAAGACGGGCTTGATGGTGCTGCCGTTTGTGGTGTCGGCGCACGCCGTGGCGATGTCCTCGAAGGCGTATCGACGGATCAACTTCTCGACGGGCAGCTCGCCGCGCCGGTGCATCTCGAGGAGTCGCGGGACAAACGTCTGCGGGGTCGCATTCCCCTCGATCACGCCTCGGATGCTCTTGCCGCCGCTGATGAGCTCGGTGATGGAGATCGTCACGTCGGGATCGCCGACACCCACCACCGCGAGCACGCCCTGCTTCCCCAGCGCGTCGACGCCCTGGCGGATCACCGCAGGGATTGCGGTGGTGTCGAGCGCGAAATCCGAGCCGCCCCCCGTGACCTCGCGTATCGCCTCCACCGGATCGATCGTTTTCGGGTCGATGACGACCGCCGCCCCGAGCTCGCGCGCCAGCTCGCGCCGCGACTCGACCGGATCGACGACGATCGTCGTCGCGCCGCTCACCGCAGCTGCCATCACAGCCGAGAGCCCAACCGCGCCTCCGCCGAATATGGCCATCGATGATCGTTCCCACGGTCGCAGGACGTTGAGGACCGTGCCGGCTCCCGTCTGTACGCCACACCCGAGCGGCGCAGCCACCGACGGGTCGACGTCGTCGACGACGACCACGTTGTCCTGGTTCGCGATCGCGTGTGAAGCGAAGCTCGACTGCCCGAAGAACGAGGCCTGAACGTCACCGCTGGCCTGGTGCATTGTCGTGGAGCCGTCCGGCCGCGTACCGGACGCATTCAGGGCCGCGAACTCCGAGCAATACGTCGGGTGCCCGCTCGCGCACTGGGCGCAGCGGCGACAACTGCGGTAGCTGAGCACGACGCGATCGCCGACACGGATCGATTCGACCTGGCGACCGACCGCTTCAACGATGCCAGCGCCCTCGTGACCGAAGACCATGGGCGTCTCGTAGGCCCAAACGGCCTTCAGGGTGAGATCCGTGTGACAGATGCCAGTCGCCTCGAGCCGGACGAGGATCTCGTCGTCGCGAGGGTCGTCAAGCTCAACGGTCTCGATGCTCATCGGGCTATGCGCATCGCGTGATATAGCGGCTTTGATCTGGATGGCTACCCGATCGTCGCAAAGGTAGGAAGGCCAATCAACCGCAACCCAGTTTAGTGGTTGTGCAATCCCCAACGAGCTCCAGTGCTCGCGCTCGCGCGCAACCGACGACTCGCCGACCATATTCTCCACGCCCGGATGTGAGAGGACGGGCTGATCGACCCCGCCAAACCCGCACGGCCCTCTCGCTCGCCCTCGCGGCGTGCGCCGCCCCGATGTCGGCTACGGCATCTTCCGATTGTGACCACGACAACACCGCCGCTGCCTGATCACGTGTCGATCCGCGAGGTCGGACCCCGCGATGGCTTTCAGAACAAGCCCGAGCTGATCTCGACCAACGACAAGGTCAGGCTCATTGACCAGCTCGCCCGACCTGGAATTGGCCGGCTCGAGGTCACGAACTTCGTCTGCCCCGACATCACCGCACAGTTCGCCGACGGCTCCCAGGTCCTGCGACGCATCGACCCGCCCGAGTCGGTCTCGATCAGCGTGCACATCCGAAACGAGCGCGGCCTGGCTCAGGCCCTTGCCGACCGAGCCGAAATGGACGAGATCAGCGTGTGACCGAGCTGTGGAGGTGAGGGATGGCGTTGTCGGCGGCACAGGGAAGCGAGCCCGGTGGGGAGTGATGGTGTTGGTAACCCGTTTGCCGACCGATGCTCGCCGGGTGGCTTGTCGGTGGCGATGCGTGCTCACGCGCGTCGGGAGCTCGGCCGCGGCCGTTGAGGTGTCGTTTAGTCTGCTGTGAGCGGCGGTCCGAGTAGCGACATGTCGTGCTTCTCGAACACCGCCGCGATTGCCGCCCGGTCGGGGCTGGCGGCGCGGGCGACTGGCGCTAGCTCTTCGAAGAACTTGTGAGTGCCGCCCGGGCTGAAGACCATGTTGAGCTCG
>DASYFZ010000249.1:0-3082 GCA_036000295.1 Solirubrobacteraceae bacterium | reverse complement strand
GCGCTCTGACACCTATCCGACGATCAGGATCGGCGAGGACGACGTCAACGTCGGCCACGAGGCGACCGTCTCGAAGGTCGGCGAGGACCAGCTCTTCTACCTGATGTCGCACGGCATCCCCGAGGACGAGGCCTCCAAGCTGATCGTCAACGGCTTCATCGAGCCGATCACCAAGGAGCTGCCGATGGAGTACGCGGTTGAGATGAACCGGCTGATCGAGCTCCAGATGGAGGGCTCGATTGGCTAGCAGTTCACCCGCGGTCGAGCTGCCGACGTTCAAGGGGCGGCCCGGCTGGGAGTTCACCGACATCACCGGCCTGGACCTGGCCGCCTACGAGCCGGCCGACGGCGACGAAGTCGCCACCGCCACGCTGCTGTTCGATCTGCCGCAGGCGCCTGAGCTGCCTGAGGGCGTGATCGTCACGACGATCGACGAGGCGATGCGCGACCACGCCGAGCTGGTGCAGCGCCACCTCGGATCGCTGGTGTCCGCCCAGGATCCATTCGTGATGCTGAACGAGTCCGGCCACCGCAACGGCTCGTTCGTATACGTGCCGCGCAACGTCGCGGTCGATCAGCCGATCTCGCTGGCGAGCGTCCAGGCACGGACCGGCACCCTGTTCAACCAGCGCACGCTGATCGTCGTCGACGAGGGCGCCCAGGCCGAGGTCTGGGAGCAGTACCTGTCCGCAAGTGACGACCTCGACGGCGTGTTCAACACCGTGGTCGAGCTGATCGTCGCCGACAACGCGCGCCTACGCTACATCTGCGGCCAGGATCTGTCCGAGCGCAGCTGGATATTCGGCGCCCAGCGCGCCGAGGTCGGCCGCGACTCGTCGCTTGATTGGGTGGCGCTCGGCTTTGGCTCGGCCCGCGGGCACGTGCGGATGGAGACGCGCTTGGGCGGAGAGGGGGCCGAGGCGCGCGTCACCGGCGCGTACGCCACCCACGGCCGCCAGCACATCGACTTCGATACGACCCAGGAGCACGCGGCGCCGAACACGACATCGGATCTCGCATTCCGGGGCGTCCTGCAGGGCCGTTCGACGGCCGTCTGGAAGGGCAACATCATCGTTGATCCCGGCGCCCAGAAGACCGACGCTTTCCAGGACTCCCGGAACCTGCTGATCTCAAAGCGCGCTCACGCCGATGCGATCCCGGGGCTTGAGATCCAGGCAAACGACGTCCGCTGCACGCACGCCGCGGCGGTCGCGCAGGTCGATCCCGAGCAGCTCTTCTACCTGCGCTCGCACGGCCTCGGCGAGGACGTCGCCAAGCGCCTGGTGATCGAGGGCTTCCTGTCCGCGCTCGTCGAGCGCTTCGAGCAGGGCCCCGTTCGCGAGCGGCTCGCCGCCGCGCTCGAGCAGCGGCTCGCGACGGTCCTCGCGGGCTAGTCGCTCACTGCGTCGAGCGCGTCCAGCTCATCCTGGTCGAGCTCGAGCCCGACCGCTTCGAGGTTCTCCTCGAAGTGCGCGATCGAACTGGTCCCCGGGATCGGCAAGATCACCGGCGAACGGTGCAGCAGCCACGCCAGCGCAACCTGACCTGGTGAGGCTCCGTGGGCCCGCGCCGCCTCGTCGAGCAGACCGCCCGCCCGCGCCAGGTTGCTGCTTCCGCGACTCCCCAGCGGAGCCCACGGAAAGAACGCCAGACCGTTCTCCTCGCACGCCTCCAGGACCTCCTCGGATGCGCGGTCGGCGACGTTGTAGCGGTTCTGTACCGACACGATCGGGACGACCTGCTGAGCGCGTTCGAGCTGCTCGGCGTTGACGTTGGACAGGCCGATGTGGCGGATCTTCTGCTCCTCGCGCAGCTCGGCGAGCGCGCCGACGGAGTCCTCGATCGGCACCTTCGGATCCACCGTGTGCAGCTGGTAAAGGTCGATCCGCTCGAGCTTGAGCCTCCGCAGCGAGTCCTCGCAGCAGCGCCTCAGTCGCTCGGGCCGGCAGTTGGCCTCCCAGCGATTTGGCCCCGGCCGCTCGAGTCCTCCCTTGGTCGCGATCACGAGGTTCTCGGGGTACGGGTACAGCGCTTCGGCGATCAGGCGCTCCGACACCTCCGGTCCGTAGGAATCGGCAGTGTCGATCAGGTTCACGTCGGTCTCCACGATCCGCCGCAGCAGAGCGCGGCAGGCGGCTTGGTCGGAGGGCTCTCCCCAGACGCCGTCGCCGGTGATGCGCATTGCGCCGAACCCGAAGCGATACACCTCGAGGTCGCCGCCGATCGTCAACGTCGTGGTCGTCATCACGGATTGCTTGGGTTGTATTGAAGCTGAGGGCCGGTCTGGGGGTTGCGCGAGAAGGTCTCGCCGGCCGGCACGCGGGTCAGGCCCTTGAAGGTCGGGCCCTGATTGCCGGGGGTGTGCGGGTCGAGCGCCAGATTACGCCCTTGCGGATCGAATGCGTTGAGCTTCTTGGGGTAGCCGCGCTGGCCGGTCTCGCAGTCGGCGTTGCCCTGGTTGTCGATCGCCGCGCCGTAGTTCTGGCTGTGCAGGTACGCGTTTCCGCCCGTCGACGGCGAATCGAATCCGCCGCCGTTCACAGGAGCGGTGGCGCCCTGGGAGCCGACGTTGTTGGGCTGCGCGGCGTTGGCCTGGTTGAGCAGGACTCGCTGGGCAAAGCCGAACGCGGTCTGCTCGGAGATGTGCTCAGACAAGTACGTCCACCAGTGGTTCCAGTCATCGCACACGGTCTGGTACGGGCCGAGGTAGCGGACCATCGGGTTGAGCGTGTTGACCGTCGACACCAGACCGTTGAGGGCGATGTTGGTGCCGGGCGCCTGCGCCAGACCCTTCAGCGCGTTCATCACCTGCTGCAGGTTCGCGTTTAGAGACGGGGCGCGCTTCAAGGTCTGCGTGCCTGCTTCGATCGCGGGCACGAAGGTGGGGAGCGCCTCGTTGAGCGAAGCGGTCGCCGGCGTCATCGCCTTGCCGAACGTCGTCAGGTCGACGAGGAACGGCTGCTGGACCTTCAGCGACTCCGTCGACACCGCCTCGGTCGACGGCGACTTGGCGATCGTCGCCTGCAGATTCTTGGGCTCGCGATCGATCGCCGCGAACGTCGTCGCCATCTGACGGAACAGG
>DASYFZ010000233.1:0-1528 GCA_036000295.1 Solirubrobacteraceae bacterium | reverse complement strand
GGCCATGTCGCCGAGCCCCTGACGCCCGCGCCAACCGATCGCCTCGCGCTGCGCGGGCCCCAGCGGCTCGGTCATCAGCGCGTAGTCGTAGACCGGCGCGACGTAACGGCGAATCGCGCGCACAAGCGGCGGATAGGCACTGGTCGCGAGCAGCACGCGGCGCGCCTGCACGACGCCTCCCTCGGTGCTCACCGACACGCCGGTCCTTGACCGCTGCAGATCTCGCACAGGGCTGTACTCGCAGACGCGCACGCCCGCCTTGACCGCTGCGGCACGCAGCCCGTCGCCGAGCTTGCCCGGGTGCACGAGCGCCGCCCCGGTGTGCGTCCACAACGCACCGAGGAACAGCGGCGAGCTCACCTGCGCTCGCGTCTGCTCGGCGTCGAGCACGTCGGCGCGGTGCCCGAAGCGGCGAGCGAGCTCCGCGTCGGCTTCGAGGTCGTCGAGCTCGTGCGGCTCGAGCGCGAGCAGCAGATCGCCCGTCGGCTCGTACTCAGCGTCGATCTCCAGCCGCTCGAGATCGCGAGCGAGTGCGTCGAAGTTCTCGAACCCAAGCCGCTCGAGGCGGTCCATCTCCTCCGGGAACCGCGTCAGGCCGTTGGCGATCCCGTGCGTCAGCGACGACATCAGAAAGCCGCCGTTGCGGCCGCTCGCCCCGTTACCGCAACGAGTCGCCTCGAGCACGACGACGTCGCGCGCCGGGTCCAGCTCCTTGGCGTAGAGCGCCGCCCACAGCCCGGTATACCCGCCGCCGACGATGCACAGGTCTGCCTCGGTCGTCTCGCTCAGGGGCGGGTGCGTACCGCGCTGCGGCAGCGCGTCGAGCCAGAACGGTCGCGTCACGGCGTCGGCATAGGCGGCTCTCTGCGCGGAGGTGGGCGGATCGGTCGGCCACGGATAGGTCATATCCGCAGATCTGTACTGCATTGCCGCCGCCTCTGCACGCGGTTATCGGGTGTGGGTGCGGCGTTATCGCCACCGGCGACGGTGGCGACGCCATGCAATCAAAACATCAGAGTGCGGCCGGCTTCCGGCCAGACGTCGAGGGACTTCGCGCAGTCGCCGTCCTGCTCGTCGTGCTTTTTCACTGCGGTGCGTGGATCCCGGGCGGCTACGTCGGCGTCGACGTGTTCTTTGTCATCTCAGGGTTTCTGATCACGACCCAGCTCGTGCGTGAGCTCCGGGAGACGGGCCGGATCTCCCTGCACGGCTTCTACGCCAGGAGGGCTCGGCGAATCCTTCCGGCCGCGACGCTGACGACGGTCGTCACAGTTGTCGTCGCCGGCTTGCTGTTGCCGCCACTGGCAGCGACAAGGGTGTTCGGCGACGCCCGGGCGGCGGCGATGTTCGGAGCCAATATCCATTTCGCAGCGCGCGACGCCAACTACTTCAGCGCCGACCTGCCGCCGTCCCCGCTGCAGCACTACTGGTCGCTATCGGTCGAGGAGCAGTTCTACTTCGTGTGGCCGCTGCTGCTGGTCCTGTCGTCATTGGTGTGGCTGGGACTGCGGCGGCGACCGGGGGCGAA
>DASYFZ010000226.1:0-9423 GCA_036000295.1 Solirubrobacteraceae bacterium | reverse complement strand
TACTCGTTTCGCGCGCGATCCAGGGCGTGCAGGATCTCGACCGCCTCGGCGCGCAGCGTCCGGTCGAGCGCCTCAAAGTCGGCATCCGAAAGCTTGCCGGTGCTGTGATCGAGCTCGGCGTCGCGGATCTCGCGGTACTTGGCCTCGCGCGCGGCCTCCAGGTCGGCGATCTCCGCGGTGTCCTCGCCGGCCGCCGCCTCCGCCACGGACGCCGACGGACGCGACGCGCTGCGAAGCGGGCCGGTCACGACGATCACAACCACGGCCAGGATCGCCAGCACGATCAGGAACTGCAGCACTGCGCCCCGCGCCTACGCGGTCTCGCGTGCGGCGACGGCCGGCGAACTCCGCCGCCCCGCCCCCGCCCGAGCCACGGCTCGCCGGCGAGCGAAAGCCGGCACCGGCCACAGCGCGATCAGCCCGCCGAACGCGATGATCAGCGCGCCGAGCCAGATCCACGTCACCAGCGGCGAGACGATCAGCAGGAAGTTGACCGACCAGGGGTGCGAGACGAACCGCGCCGCCAGGCCGGAAATCGCCGTGTCGCGCTCGGCGAATAGGGCGTTCAGCGACTGCTGGGTCTGCTGCGTCGGCACCTTGGCCGCCCGCGACATGATCTGCGACTCATCGGCGGCGAACAGCCGGTCGCCCTTGTTGATCAGCCCCTGCAACGGGCTGAGATCGGGGTTGATCACCGTCCAGATGTCCTTGGTGATCCCCGCGCGGAGCCCCACGTTGCTGTCCGATGAGCCGTTGAAGAAGCGGCCGATGATCCCCAGCGTCGGGTCCTGCGCCGGATAGAAGCCGCGCGTCGTGGTCAGGGTGGTCACGTGCTTACCGCCCTTTGAGACGTCCAGGACGGCACCGAACGAGATCTTCTGCGAGGTCGCCGACGCGAGCGGGCGCACGTAGCGGATCGTGTAGCCGTTGACGACGGCGTGCTGCCCAGGGGCCAGCGTGACGTCGCTCGAGTGCTGGAACGACGACGACGCCGCCACTCCGATCAGCAGCACCGCCAGCCCGGCGTGGACGATGTAGCCGCCGTAGCGCCGGCGGTTGCGGCGAATCAGCTGGACGAGCGCCACCGGGACCGGATCGTTTGTCATCGCGCGCCGCGCGATGACCCCACGGCAGATCTCCTGCACTACCGTCGCGATCACGAACGCGCCGAGCCCGAACATGAGCAGCGCCAACGGCCGCGAGCTGGTCCCGCCGCCGGCAACGATCAGCACCACGAGCGTCGTCAGCCCGACGAGCACCGGGATCGTGAAGTTGCGCCTCAGGTTGGCCACGGTCACACGACGCCAGGCGATGATCGGCCCAATCCCCGACAGCAGCACCAGCACGAGCGCAAGCGGCACGATGAACGGCCGGAACGCGGGCGGCCCGACCGACACCTTGGTCCCCGTGACGGCTTCGGAGATCAGCGGGAAGAACGTCACCCAGAAGACCACGAACACCATCGCGACCAGGACCAGGTTCTGGAATAGGAACACGGCCTCGCGCGACAGCAGCGAATCAAGCTGAGATTCGGACCGCAGCTGCGGCCGGCGCCACACGACCAGGCCGATCGACCCGGCGACCATCAACGCGATCAGCAATACGAACGGCACCCCCAGCGTGGACGCGCCGAACGCGTGGATCGAGTCCAGCACGCCGGATCTGACCAGGAAGGTGCCGATGATCGCCAGCGTGGCGCTGCCCAGCACCAGCGAGGCGTTCCACACCTTCAGCATCCCCCGCTTCTCCTGGATCATGATCGAGTGGATGAACGCGGTGATGCACAGCCACGGCATCAGGGCCGCGTTCTCGACCGGATCCCACGCCCAATACCCGCCCCATCCCAACTCCGTGTAGGACCAGCGGGCGCCGAGCAGGATCCCGATCCCCAGAAAGAGCCACGCGGCCAGGGCGAATCGCCGGACCACCGCGATCCACTCCGACCCGAGCTTGCCCGTGATCAGCGCGCCCACCGCGAACGCGAACGGGATCGTCAGCAGCGTGTACCCCGAGTACAGCATCGGCGGGTGGATCATCATGCTGGGGTGAAGCAGCAGGGGATCCAGGCCGGCGCCCTCGGCGGGCGGGTTTGAGGTCGTCGCGAACGGGTTTGCGTAGAACACCGTCAGCGACAGGAAGAACGTGCCGAAGCCGAGCAGGATCGCGGTCGCGTAGGGGACGATCTCGCGAACCTTGCCCCGCGTCAGGAACAGCACGAGGCTCGACCACAGCGACAGCAGCCACACCCACAGCAGCAGCGAGCCCTCCTGAGAGGACCACGGCGCCGTCATCTTGTAGAAGGTCGGCGTGGTCGTCGACGAGTGGCCTGCGACCACGTTGAATGAGAAGTCCGACCGCAGGAACGCGGCCTCGAGGATCACGAACGCGAGCGTCATCAGGGCCGCGAGCGTGTACACCGAACGACGGCCGCACTCGACCCACTCCCGGCGCCCGGTCCGGGCGCCGTACAGCGACGCGCACGCGCCGAAGACGGCGACGGCAAGGCCGAGGATCAACAGCGCGCGACCGGTCAGCGCCATATCAGTAGGACGAGCTCGCTGCTTGGTACTTCGACGGGCACTTGGTCGTCAGCGAGTTCTGCTCGCCGATCCACTGCGACCCCTGCTCGCGCACCGTCACCAGCACCCCGCGCCCCTCGGCGAACGGGTCGGGCACGATCCCGGTGTAGCGAACCGGGACCGAGACCTTCAGCTTCGGGTCGCGGACGCGGAAAAGAAGCGCCGTGCCCTGGTGATGGACCGAGTTGGCGAGCACGGTGCCCGCGAGGATGTACGCCTTCCCCGGCTTCGCCTTGGCCAGCAGCTGGGAGGCGGTGACTTCGTCGCGGCCCGCGGCAAAGCTCGTGTAGACGAGCGCCGACGCCAGGAGGAGCGCGGCGGTCAGAGCTACTACGAGGCGGATGGCACGCTTGCGGCTTGGATCCATGCCTGGATCGATTCTCCCACACTGATCCCGTCTGACGCCCCCGCCCCACGCCCGTCGCCGGCGACGGCGATCCCCCGGAACGCCAGGCCGAATCGGAGTTTCGCTTCAGGCCCGCGCCGTTGCGGCCGATTAGTTTCGTGTTAGTGGCAATGAATTAATGCCTCCAGCGCGAAACAAATCACGAGAACTGGCGTTACCGGTTATGAACATGATCGTCCGAACAAAGCGGGGAAAGAACACCACTTGGCAGCGGCGCGGCCGCCGGGCGGACCACTCTGGTGAGCATTCGGGACCGAGCGGCGAGCCTTCCGGGGCTGAGCCGGCACCCGAGCTGAGGGACCCATCGCGGACCCGCAGCCGTCAGGCGGGCCCGTCCCAGGACACGGCGGTCTACAACTGTGAGTGCGGCTTCGTGTTCGAGGAACACGTGTCGACGACGGTTGGCTGCCCGCACTGCGGCCAAGCCCAGGCCTGGTAGTCGCCGGGCCGCCGGTCGCCTGGTGAGCGGCCGGGTCCAACCCATTAATCCGACGGCACCGCCGCGCGCGGCGGCCCCTCCCGTGGTTCAATACCCGGCGGGGAGACGCATGAGCGCCAGGAGGAGCGCGTGAGACGAGTAGTCATCGGTGCAGTGTTGGTCGCGATGTTCGCGCTCGTCGGCGCGGCTCCCGCGTTCGCCGCAGGCGGCGTGGAGCACCTGAAGTTCGCCGCAGGTCCCTACCTGGTCAGGCCCGGAGCGAACCTGATCCTCACCGACCTCGGCGAGATCCCCAAGCCGCAGGTCAACGGGTTCATGGTCCGGGTATCGCCGAACCTCCACTACGCGCTGCCCAACGGCAAGTGCTGCGGCGCGATTCCGCGGGTCGACGTGATCCACCTGCACCACGGCGTGTGGCTGACCGACGGCGCGGCCGGCCAGGGTGAGGGCAACGGGCAAACCGGCTTCTACCCGTTCATGGCATCGGGCGAGGAGAAGACGGTCACCCAGTTCCCGCGCGGCTTCGGATACCCGGTCGGCGCCGCCGACCACTGGATCCTCAACTACATGATCCACAACCTTCGGGAGAAGCCGGCGAAGGTCTACATCACCTACGACATGGACTTCATCCCCGACAGCTCGCCGGCCGCGCGCGGGATCACGCCGGTGCATCCGATCTGGATGGATGTCATGGACCATCACATCTATCCGGTGTTCAACGTCTACCGCCACAGCGGCAAGAACGGGAAGTTCACGTTCCCGGACATGGCCAAGAACCCCTACAGCGGCGGGCCGCCGCTGAACGTGTTCACCGTCGATCATCCGGGAACGCTGATCGCGACTGCCGGGCACCTGCATCCGGGCGGCCTTTACGACGACCTCGACCTGATTCGCCCAGGGGCGGCGCGAGCCGCCAAGACGATCAGGGGCACGGTGCCGGACTCCGTGCGGTTGTTCCGATCAATCGCGCACTACTTCGACAAGCGCGGCCCGATCTCGTGGGACATGGCGATGACCGCCACGCCCAGCAACTGGCGACCGCACATCGATGCCGGTGACGTAATGCGGGTCAGCACCACATACGACACGCGGCGCGCGTCCTGGTATGAGTCGATGGGAATCATGGTCGTCTGGGAAGCGTGGGATGACCAGGCCGGGCTCGACCCGTTCACGGGCGTACGGGACGCGAGCGTCCACGTCGCCCGCGTCGACCCGTTCGCGCACGCGATCAACGAGAACGGGCACGTGACCCACGGCCACCTGACGGAGAACAACCACCACGGCGGCACCGCCTGGCTGACGGTCGACCCCAACACGCTGCGCGGCTGCAAGCGCAACACGGTCCAGATCGCGGGCTTCGTGTACACGCCGGGCGACCTCGAGACGCCGGCCAACCAGGAGCGCTGCGCGCCGACCGTCGCCGAAGGCCAGTCGATCACGTTCCACAACTACGACGCGAGCCCGCTGGACCCGGGCATACCTGGGATCGCCCCGAGCCAGCCCTACATCCAATCGATCTGGCACACGGTCACGGCTTGCCAGGACCCATGCGGCCTGGACACCGGAATCTCCTATCCGCTTGCGAACGGCGCCGGCGGCTTTGATTCGGCTCAGCTCGGGGTGGGGACGCCCGCCAGCGGCAGCCTCAGCTGGAGTACGCCCAAGAACCTGAAGCCAGGCACGTATACGTTCTACTGCCGGATCCACCCGTTCATGCGGGGCGTGTTCCGGATCATCCGCTAGCCGGCCCAAGCGCGGAGCGCGCGCCGGGGCGGATTAGTTAGAGACGTGTGAAACCAGCTTTTTGGAGTTTTGTGGGCTGAGATTTCCTTGCTATACACGACCCAGTGCGGGCGCAGGAGAGAGACGGATCAGGCGTAAGTGAGATGGCTACCGGCGGCATTGCCGTCGAGGCACACGACATCGAACGGCGCTACGGCGAAGGGGACACCGCGGTGCACGCGCTGCGCGGCGTCTCCCTGGAAGTCGACCGCGGCCAGCTCGTGGCGGTGATGGGACCGTCGGGGTCCGGCAAGTCGACGTTGATGCACATCCTCGCCGGTCTTGACACACCGACCAGCGGGGACGTGAAGGTGGCGGGGATCGACATCACCGGGCTCGATGATGCCAAGCTCACGCGCGTGCGCCGCGAGCACATCGGCTTCGTCTTTCAGTTCTTCAACCTGCTCCCGATGCTGTCGGCCGAGGAGAACGTGCTGCTGCCGCTGTCGATCGCCGGCGAGAAGCCCGACCGCGACTGGTTCGAGCAGCTGCTGGCGAGCACGGGGCTGGCGGACCGGCGCCAGCACCGGCCTTCGGAGCTGTCTGGTGGGCAGCAGCAGCGCGTGGCGATCGCTCGGGCGCTGGTCACGCGTCCTACGATCGTCTTCGCCGACGAGCCGACCGGCAACCTCGACTCCAAGACGGGCGGCGAGATCCTCGAATTGCTCAGATCGTCGGCGGAGGCCTACAACCAGACGATCGTGATGGTGACCCACGAGCCACGTGCGGCCGCGATCGCCGACCGGATCCTGTTCCTGGCCGACGGACTGATCGTCAAGGAGCTGTCGGACACCAGTTCGGCAGAGGTCCTCGAGGTGATGAGCACCCTCGCGTCGTGACCAAGGTCGCCGTCGCCGGACTGCTCGGGCGCAAGCTCAGGGCGGCGCTCACCGCGATCGCGATCATCCTCGGCGTCGCGATGGTGAGCGGCACCTACATCCTCACCGACACGATCGAGTCCGCGTTCTCCACGGTCTTCACCCAGGCCAACAAGAACTCCGATGCGGTCGTGAGCGGCAAGAGCGCGATCGGCGGCAACAACAACGGGCCTAACTCCACGACTCCGTCGGTGCCCGAATCGCTGTTGACGAAGATCCAGGCACTGCCGTCCGTAGCGCAGGCGTCAGGCAGTATCTCCGACTCGGCCCAGTTGATCGGCCACAACGGCAAGGTGATCTCGCGCGGCGGCGCACCCGGCCTTGCGTTCAGCTACTCGCCGTCTGGCCAGCGGTTCAACCCCCTGTCGCTGACGAAGGGCAACTGGCCGAGCGCCCCCGACGAGGTCGCGATCGACGCCTCGACCGCCAGCAAGGACCACTACACCGTTGGTCAGCAGATCGGCGTGGTCGCGCAGGGCCCGGTCCAGAAGTTCAAGATCGTCGGGACCGTGAAGTTCGCCGGCGTGTCCTCGCTGGGAGGCGCGACCATGGCGATCTTCACGCTGCCCACCGCCCAGCGGGTGTTCGGCAAGCAGGGCAAGCTGGACTCGATCGACGTCGCCGCGAAGTCCGGCACGTCGCCCAGCCAGCTCGTGAGCCAGATCCAGCCGCTGTTGCCGCCCGGCAGCCAGGTCAAGACCGGTCAGGATCAAGCCAAACAGGAGACCAAGGACACCAGCGGCTTCCTGAACATCTTCAAGACGTTCCTGCTGGCGTTCGGCGGCGTCGCGCTGTTCGTCGGCAGTTTCGTGATCGCCAACACGCTGTCGATCACGGTCGCCCAGCGCACACGCGAGCTCGCGACCTTGCGCACGCTTGGGGCAAGCCGCCGTCAGGTGCTGACGTCGGTGATGCTCGAGGCACTCGTGATCGGCGTGTTCGCCTCGATCGTGGGGCTGTTCCTCGGACTCGGGCTTGCAAAGGGCCTCAACGCGTTGCTGGTCTCATTCGGCATCGACCTGCCGTCGACCGGCACCGTGTTCGCGACGCGTACGGTGATCGTGTCGCTCGCCGTCGGGATCGTGATCACGCTGCTGGCGGCGATCCGGCCGGCGCTGCGGGCCACGCGGGTACCGCCGATCGCGGCGGTCAGGGAGGGAGCGATCCTGCCGCCGTCACGATTTGCGCGGTTCGGCCGCTTGGCCGGCGTCGGCACCGTGATCATCGCGGTCGCGCTGCTGCTCGTGGGCCTGCTGGTGAGCGGCCTCTCGACCGGCGTGCGGCTGATCTCGCTCGGCCTCGGAACGGTGATCCTATTCATCGGCGTGTCGATGCTTGCGCCGATCTTGGTGCCGCCGCTGGTGAAGGTGCTGGGCTGGCCGGCGACGAAGATCGGGGGCGCCTCGGGCCTGCTCGCTCGCGGCAACGCCACGCGCAATCCGAGCCGCACCGCCCAGACGGCCGCGGCGCTGATGATCGGGCTGGCGCTGGTGACGCTGGTGGCGGTGCTGGCGGCAGGCCTGCGATCACGCTTCACCGACGCCGTCGATCAGCTGTTCGTGGCCAACTATGCGGTCACCGCCGAGAACAACTTCTCGCCGATCAGCGTCTCCTCCGAGAATGCGCTTCGCAAGGTGCCTGGGGTGACGGTCGTCTCCGGCGTGCGAGCCGGCGACGCCAAGGCTTTCGGATCGCGGATCAACCTCACCGGAGTCGAACCGAACGTCAGCCAGGTGATCAAAGTCAAGTGGCAGAACGGCAGCTCGCAGACGCCGGCACAGCTCGGCAACGACGGCGCGTTCGTCAACAAGGATTACGCCAAGGCGCAGAACCTGAAGGTCGGCTCGCCGTTGTCAGTTCAGACCCCGACCGGCTCGGTCATGCACCTGACGCTCAAGGGCATCTTCGCGCCGCCGAAGGGCGGCAGCCCGTACGGCGACGTCACGATCTCAACGCCGCGGTTCGACGCCGAGTACCAGAGTCCGCAGAACCTGTACACGTTCGTGAACATGCAGGGCGGCGTCACTCCCGCCAACACGGCCAAGCTCGACTCGGCGATGAGCGTGTTCCCCGACGCCAAGGTCCAGACCAAGGACCAGTTCAAGAGCAACCAGCTCAAGGGGCTCGACACGCTCCTGAACCTGCTCTACGTGCTCCTGTCGCTGTCGATCATCATCAGCCTGTTCGGGATCGTCAACACGCTCGTGTTGACGGTGTTCGAACGCACTCGCGAGATCGGGATGCTGCGCGCCGTCGGGATGAGCCGCCGGCAGTTGCGGCGGATGATCCGCCACGAGAGCATCATCACCGCGCTGCTCGGCGCGACGTTCGGGATCCCGCTCGGCGTGATCCTCGCGATCATGGTCGGCGTCGCGATCAACTTCTCGGCGGTCACGATCCCGTTCGGAACCCTGATCGTGTTCGTGATCGCCGCGGTGATCGCCGGAATCGTCGCCGCGATCTTCCCAGCGCGGCGCGCTGCCAAGCTCAACGTCCTGCAGGCGCTCCAGTACGAGTAGCGCGCCTCGTCAGCTGCGCGAGCCAATCGCCGACCGCCGCGCGGACGGCGCCGATGTCGCCGGACAGGCTGTGGTTGCCCTTGACGCGCACTACGGTTCGCCCCGGCCCGGCCGGCGGCATCCCGAACGGGTCGCTCTCGCCCTGCACGATCAGCACCGGCACCGTCACCGCCTCGAGCTCGGGCAGGCGGGACTTCTCCGGACGCCCCGGAGGATGCAGCGGGAACGCCAGGCACAGCACGGCGACGGCGCCCGTGTCCGCGGCCGTCCTGCAGGCCACGCGAGCCCCGGCCGATCGCCCGCCGACGATCAAGTCGCCTGCGAGTTGTCTGCGGCGGCGCAGATCCGCCAGCACGGAGTTCCACGCCGCGTCGAGCTGGGCGGCCGGGGCCTGGCTGCGCCTGCCCGCCACGCGATAGGGCTGTTCGACGAGCACCACGCGCAGCCCGGCGGCCACCGCGATGTCGGTCGCGGCCACGAGGTCACGAGCGCCGACCCCGCCGCCGGCGCCGTGGCCGAGGACGAGCGCGCCGGTCGTGCCGCGCTTACCGTGGACGTAGGCCCTCGCGGGCCCGTGCGGCGTGTCGATCTCGAGCTCGGTCACAGTTCGGAGGGTAGGCGCGACAGGGAGAGTGATGAGAAAGCGTCCTATATGGACACTTTCTCATCAGCCTCAGCTCCAGAGCTCTCACGGCGCGCCCGCCCGCGTCAGGCATCGCGCCCCGCACTTCGCACCCAGCGCCACCGCGTCGTCGATCGACGACCCGCCCGCCAGCGCGAACGTGACTCCGGCAGCGAATGAATCCCCGCACCCGTAGGC
>DASYFZ010000145.1:0-2431 GCA_036000295.1 Solirubrobacteraceae bacterium | reverse complement strand
CGGTCATCGGCGTCGGGCTGATCGGCGGCTCGATCGCGTTGGCCGCGCGCGAGCGACTGGACGCGGAGGTCGCAGGCCACGACGCCTCGCCCGAGGCGCTCGAGCTCGCGCGCGAGCGCGGCGCGGTCGACCGCGTCTGCGTCACCGTGGCCGATGCCGTTTCCGATGCCGAGGCCGTGTTCGTGGCCGTGCCGGTCGGGGTGTTGGACCCGGCGGTGGGCGAGGCGCTGGCGGCGGCCTCGTCGGACTGCATCGTGACCGACGTCGGCTCGACCAAGCGCGCCGTCGTCGCTGCGCACGCCGACCCCCGGTTCGTCGGCGGACACCCGCTCGCGGGCGCCGAGACAGCCGGCATGCAGCACGCCCGGGCGGACCTGTTCGAAGGCGCGACGTGGTTTCTGACGCCGACGGCGACCACGTCGGGCATGCTCTACGAACGACTTCACCGGCTGTTGCGCAGCCTCGGCGCGCGCCCGGCCGCGATCGACCCCGAGACGCACGACACGATCCTCGCGACGGTCTCACACCTGCCGCACGTGCTGGCCAACGTGCTCGTGACCCAGGCCGCGCGGGCGCTTGCTGACGGTGACGAGCGGCTGCCGGCCACGGGACCGAGCTTTCGCGACGCGACCCGGGTAGCGGGCGCGCCGAGCGCGGTGTGGACCGACATCTACCTGTCCAACCGCGATGCGCTGGCAGACGAGATCGACGGGGTGATCACCCGCCTCGGCGAGGTCCGCGACGTGCTCCGGGCGGGCGACGCGCAGCGGATCACGGCATGGAACGACGCCGCCGCTTTGGACCGCCGACGACTGCTGGAGGGCCAGCTTGCGGGCGGCCCGCTGTTCGAGCTGCGTACATCGGTTCCCAACCGCCCTGGGGTGATCGCCGAGCTCGCGCTCGAGCTCGGTCGTGCGGGGGTCAACATCACCGACATGGCGCTGTATCCCGCCGCCGACATGAGCGAGGGCGTGGTCGCGCTGTGGATCGCGGGAGAAGACCCGGCGCGCCGCGCCGAGGAGCTCGTCGGACGCCTTGGATTCCCAGTGGCGAGGGCGTGAGGCGGATGAACCAGCGATTCGAGCCCTCAGGTCCTCTGCGCGGCCGGCTGCGCGTCCCGGCCGACAAGTCGATCTCGCACCGTGCCGCGATAGTCGCCGCGATGGCCTCCGAGCCGGTCCGCATCCGCAACTACCTCGAGGCCGCCGACACGAACTCGACGCTGGCGGCGGTCGCCCGTCTCGGCGCGATCGTCGAGCGGCGGCCCGACGAGCTGGTGATCCGCGGCGGCGGGTTGCGCAACGCCCTGCCGCCGACGGCGGCGATCGACGTCGGTAACGCGGGCACGCTGATGCGGCTGCTGCCCGGATGGCTTGCGTTCCAGCAGGGCCACAGCTTCGAGCTCGACGGCGACGAGTCGATCCGGCGGCGTCCGGTCGACCGGATCGCCGGTCCACTGCAGCAGATGGGGGCGCGGATCGAGGCGCGCGAGGGCAGGTTCCCGCCGTTCACGGTGCACGGCGCGCAGCTCACCGGCATCGAGTACGAGCTTCCGGTGGCCAGCGCCCAAGTCAAGTCGTGCGTGCTGCTGGCCGGGCTGGTGACCGACGCCACGACGGTCGTCGAGCCTGTGCCGACGCGCGACCACACCGAGCGCATGCTGATGCGAGCCGGAGCCACCGTGCGCCGCGAGCCGCGGGCCGGCGGCGGCGTGCGCACGACGATCGGCAACGTCGACGAGCTCGAGATCGCCGAGATCGACGTTCCGGGCGATCCCTCGTCGGCCGCGTTTCTGATCGCGGCCGGCGTGCTGGTGCCGGGCTCCAACCTGCTGCTCGAGTCGGTGGGGACCAACTGGACGCGGTCCGGGTTCCTGCGGATCCTCGAGCGAATGCGGGCAATCGTGCTCGCCGACATCGAGCCGGTCGGCGCGTTCGACGCCGAGGAACCGGTGGGGGACCTCGACGTCCGAGGCGGCGCGCTGGAGGCGACGACGGTCGAGGCGGAGGAGGTGCCCTTGGCGATCGACGAGCTGCCACTGGTCGCGCTGCTGGGGTGCTTTGCGGAAGGCGAGACGGTCGTCCGGGGGGCCGGCGAGCTGCGCCTGAAGGAGTCAGACCGGATCGCCACGGTCGTCGACGGGCTGCGCGGGCTCGGCGCCGAGATCGAAGCGACGGCCGACGGATTCGTCGTGCGCGGTGGCGGCGGCCTGCGCGGCGGCGTGCTCGACGCCCACGGCGATCACCGGCTGGCGCTGCTCGGAGCCGTCGCCGGGCTGGCGTCGCGGGAGGGCGTCGAGGTCATCGGCATGGCTGCGGCGGCCGTCTCCTACCCCGGCTTCGCGGACGACCTGGGACGGCTGCTGCAATGACGGTCGTCGCGATCGACGGCCCCGCGGGAGCCGGCAAGTCGAGCGTCGCCCGGGGCGTCG
>DASYFZ010000125.1:0-9689 GCA_036000295.1 Solirubrobacteraceae bacterium | reverse complement strand
CGCCTGCTGCCATGAGTACTCGAAGTTGATCCGGGTCCCGCCACCGGGAAGCTCCTCGAGCCTATACGTGCCGTTGCCGATGCGACGCCCGCCAAGACCGACGTTGCGCTCGACGATCTTCTGCGGGCGCTCCGCGGAGATGACCTCGATGTCAACGGTCTCGGTCCTGCCGGCGGCGCTGACCTGCACGCGGGCTTTGGAGCCGATCCCGCGGTCGGGGCCGGAGTACTCCCACTGCTTGAGCATGTGGTTGGTGAACGGCTCGTGGTTGGCCATCACGTCGAGGAAGTCGAAGACCTGCTCGCGCTGGTTTGGCACGTCGATGGATGTCAGTACAGGTTTCATGTACCACATGGTACATTGCCGCTGAGTGGAAGGCAACGGCCCCAGAGATCGCCTCCTCGACGCGGCGATCGACTACGTCGCGCAGAACGGCATCGGCGACCTCAGCCTCCGCGGGCTCGCGGCGGCGCTCGGCACCAGCCATCGCATGCTGATCCACCACTTCGGCTCCAAGGAGCAGCTCTGGGTGGAGATCGTGCGCACCGTAGAGCAACGCCAGCGCGACCTACTCCGTGACCTCCTGCCTGATCCCGGCGCGGACCTTCGCACCTCCATGCGCGTGTGGTGGAAGCACATCTCCGACCCCGCGCTGTGGCCCAACGAGCGCCTGTTCTTCGAGATCTACGGCCAGGCGCTCCAGGGGCGTGCGCACACGACCGAGGTGCTGGACGGGATCGTCGACAGCTGGGTCGACCCGGTCGCCGAGATCAACATGACGCTCGGCATGTCCCGCGACCTCGCCAGGGCCCACGCTCGGCTTGGGGTATCGGTGACGCGTGGGCTGCTTCTGGACCTGCTCGCGACCGGCGACGTCGCCGGTGTCGACGCCGCGATGGAGGCGTTCATCGACGTGTACGTGACCTGGGTCGAGCAATATGCTCCGCAGGCATGAGCGCCAGCTTCGTACATACATGCATCAGGGTGAAGGACATCGACGCGTCGCGGCAGTTCTACGAGCGCCTGGGCTTCGAGCAGCGTGGCCGGCTGAACTTCGAGTCCGCCTACAACATCTACATGGGCCTGCCCGACGGCGGCGACGTCCTCGAGCTGACGGTGAACGTGGGCCGCGACGAGGCGTATGACCTCGGCGAGGGCTACAACCACATGGCGCTCATCGTGGACGACCTCGACGGGTTGCTCGAGCAGCTGGCGGCCGCCGGCATCGAGCCCGAGAAGCCGCCCTACGCTCCGGGTGGACGCGAGGAGTACCGGATCTGCTTCGTCGCCGATCCCGACGGCTACCGGATCGAGCTGATCGACGGCGCGTTCCCGACGCCGCAGGATCCGCCGCATCCCTCCGAGCAGGGTTGAGCGCGGGCTGCTAGCCGCCGGCGAGGCGGCTTGTCCTGCTTACTCCGGCGCTATCGGAATGAACGGCAGCAGCCCGACGATCTCCATCAGCCGCCGGGCATGCCCCGGGAGCTCGGCGCTGAGCTTGAGCTTGCGGCCTACCGACTTCGCCGTGCGAACGGCTTCGACGATCGCGTGGAGGCCGGTGGAGTCGATGAAGTCCATCTGGGAGAGATCGAGCAGCACGTCGTTGTCCGCCGCCAGCTCACGCTTGAGGGTCTCCTCGAGCTCGGAGGCGCTCACCAGGTCGAGTTCGCCCGTGACCGCCACCTGGATCTCGTGATCGCCGAGCGTTGATAGCTCGATCGCGAACGGCGCCGGTTCCATCGGTCCGGCGTCGGGGGGTGTGCGTGGATCGAATCGGGCAGACATGCTTGGAGGTCCGGGGAGCGATTCTGCCGATGTGCCTCGATTCAGTGTGACTAATTCACAAGTCGGCGGCGCGCCGCGTGGGAAACCAACATCGCTGCACCCCCCCGGCGCGCGCGATCCCGATCAATTGGTGCAGCCTCCGGCATGCGCGTAGGCTCCCGAGAGTGGCATCAACCGACGTTCCCGAAGGGCTCGGCCAAAAGCGTGATCTCGTAGTGATCGGCGCCTCGGCAGGAGGCGTCGAGACGCTCAAGCGGGTCGTTTCGGGACTGCCCGCCGACCTTCAGGCGGCCGTCTGCATCGTCCTGCATATCTCTCCCGGCAGCCCGAGCGCACTGGCGCGGATCCTCCAGCGGGCCGGTCCACTTCCGTGCCGTGCGGCCACCGACGGGGAGTCGCTGCGGGCGGGGCAGATCCTCGTGGCGCCACCGGACCGCCACCTGGTCATCGAGGACGGCCGCGTCAGGCTGACGCTCGGGCCTCGGGAGCAGGGCCACAGACCGGCCGTTGATGTTCTGTTCCAATCCGCTGCGATATCGCGCGGCACCCGGGTCATCGGGGTGGTGCTCTCCGGCACACGCGACGACGGCACCGCCGGGCTTGCACTGATCAAAGCGAGCGGCGGCGCTGCGATCGTGCAGGACCCCGACGAGGCGCTCTACCCAGGGATGCCGTCAAGCGCGCTTGCCCACGTCGTCGTGGATGCGATTGTCCCGTCCGACCGGATTGCGCAAACTATCGCCGCGATGGTCAACGGCGAACAAGCGAGGGTGTCTCGGCAGCCGGTTGCGCCTGGCCGGGATCCCAAGGGCGAATGTCCGACCCTCGCCGACTCTCAGGGGGAACGGGCCGAGATGGCACTGCGGACTGCTGTGCGGACGCTTCGAGACCGCAGCGCGCTGCTGGAGAGAATGTCCGACCAGGCGGAGGAGCGGGGGCAGCGACGGTCAGCCCAGCGCTTTCGTCAGCAGGCCGAGGACGCCAGCCGGCGCGCTGACCTGGTCACGGAGGCGCTGGCGCACGCAGGCGCAGGCACGCATCGTGAAGCCATCGATGGCGAGGCCACGGCAGGCTTCGGCGCCGAAGGCTCCGCGTGAATCCGCGCCCCGAGACGACCCTCGACGGACTGCTCGAGTTCGTCAACCAGACGCGCGGATTCGACTTCACCGGCTACAAGCGATCGAGTATCCAGCGTCGCGTGGCCAAGCGAATGGCGGAAGTCGGCGTCGAGGGCTACGACGAGTACATCGACCGGCTGGAGCTCCACCCCGACGAGTTCGTCGAGCTCTTCAACACTGTCCTGATCAACGTCACGGCGTTCTTCCGCGATCCACCGGCGTGGGAGTATCTGGCTTCAAGCGTCCTCCCCGACCTGATCGGCTCGCGGCCCAATGACAGCCCGATCAGGGTCTGGTCGGCAGGATGCGCCTCAGGTGAAGAGGCCTACACACTCGCCATGGTGTTGGCGCGCGTGCTCGGTGACCAGGCCTTCCTGGATCGGGTCAAGATCTACGCTACCGACGTCGACGATGAGGCTCTCGAACAGGCGCGCCATGGGGCATTTGCGCCGCGCCAGATCGAGGACGTGCCGGGGGATGCGCTGGAGCGCTTCTTCGAGCGAACCGACCAGCGGTATGTGTTCCGCAAGGACCTGCGCCGCTGCGTGATCTTCGGGCGCAACGACCTCGTCCAGGACGCGCCGATCTCGCGCATCGACCTGCTCGTGTGCCGCAACACGCTCATGTACTTCACGGCCGAGACGCAGTCCCGCGTGTTGCGGCGCTTTCACTTCGCGCTCGACAACGACGGCGTGCTGATGCTCGGCAAGTCGGAAATGCTGATCACGCACGCCGACGTGTTCACCGCGGTCGATCTGAAGCGCCGCGTGTTCCGCAAGGTCCTACGCCCAAACTCGCGCGTGCGCACGCGGGAGATCGCCCGGGACTTCGCCCCGAGCATGTCACGGGGCTTGGCTGACTCTCTGCGTGAGTCGGCGTTCGACGTCGCCGGCATCGCCCAGGTCGTGGTCGACGCCGACGGCTCGGTGGTGATGGCCAACGACTCCGCGCGCCGCATCTTCGGCCTGGGCGTCGCTGACCTTGGCCGGCCCATCCAGGATCTCGAGCTGTCATATCGGCCGGTCGAGCTTCGGCCGAGGCTGGACGAGGTCTCGGCGCAACGGCGTGGTGTCGAGCTCAAGGCGGTGCGCTGGCGCGTGCCCGGCGGCCGCGAGCGCTTCGTCGATGTGCGCCTTACGCCGTTGCTCGGCGACGACGAGCTGATCGGCACAAGCATCGCCTACATCGACGTGACCGACGCCAAGCACTTGGAGGCGGAGCTGACCAGCTCTAAGCGAGAGCTCGAACAGGCCTACGAGGAGCTGCGGTCGACCGTTGAGGAGCTCGAGACGACCAACGAGGAACTGCAGTCGACCAACGAAGAGCTGGAGACGACCAACGAGGAGCTCCAGTCCACCAACGAGGAGCTCGAGACGATGAATGAGGAGCTCCACTCTTCAAACGAGGAGCTCGAGACGATGAATGACGAGCTCCGCCACCGCACGGGTGAGCTCAACGATACGAACGCCTTCCTGGACACGGTTCTGTCGACGATCGGGCTAGCCGTTGCGGTGCTTGACCGACAGCAGCGCGTCCAGATCTGGAACCGACAGGCTCGGGAGCTCTGGGGTCTGAACTCCGACGACGTCGAGAACAGGCCCCTGCTCCGCCTCGACTTCGGGCTTGCGATAGACCTGCTTGAGCCGATCCTTCGTGAGGTGCTGAACGGATCTGAACAAGAGCGGATCGTCGTGGACGCCACCAACCGCAGAGGCAGAGCTTTTCGCTGCCAGGTGACCGCTCTGCCGCTCGGCAGCGACCAGGACGGGTCGGCATCGGGGGTGATTGTGATGATGGAAGCGGTAGCGGACTAGCCTGTTTGTGCTCGACCTCTCGAGGCTGCCCGAAGCTTCCATTCATCGTTGATCCGGCGGCGGATATCTGCGTTGTGCTCGCGGGTGATGGTCATCTCACGAAGGATCGCCTGGTGGTACGCGGCGTTGCGCGCGTGATCCTCGCGAAGCTGCGCCAGGGTCTCGCGCAAGGTCGCACGCGCCTTCACTTCCGGTCGCTGGGCCGGCGACCGGTCAGACCATGGCGACGCCGCCTCGGCGAGGATCTCCGGTGCGTCGAGTCGGCTGCCGGAGGCCGGCGGCATCGGCGGCGGCTCGAGCAGCAGCCAGCTGCGGTCCTGGTGCACCAGCGCTCCGCGGTCGCCGAGCTCTCGTAGCGCGAGTGTCACGGTCGGACGGCGCGCGCCCACGAGCGCCCCGAGGGTCTCATGCGTCAGGGACAGTGGAAGCGCGGTTCCAGCCGAGGTCACCCGGCCCCACGACTCCGCCAGCAGCCACAGCATGGCCATGATCCGGTCCTGCACTCGGGGCTGCTGGCAGATTGCCATCTGCACCGCGAGTCGCTCCGCGCCGTCGGCCATGCGGGCCTGCAGCCCGGCAACAAGGTTCGGCCACCGGCGCGCAGCGGCGAGGAACTCGTTCCCCAGCAAGGCCAGGTGCGTCGGCTCCACAGCGCGGAATTCGGACGGCGCCAGCAGCATCGAGGTGGGAGTCGCACCGGTCGCCACCAACTCTCCTGGTCCGAAGATCCGCAGACTCGGCTGTTCGCCGACAAGCAGCTGTCGAAGCAGCATGCCGTCGACGACGAGCGCTGCAAACGCGTTGGTCTTATCGAGCAACTGGGAGAGGTTCACAGGCCCCGACAGCCTCACGTTTGGCAGCGCAATCTGCTGGGCCTGCAGACGCTCTTCAGCGCTGAGGAAGTCCGCCAGGTCGGGAGCCGCAATCAGCAACTGGACGTTCTCACCCCGTGATTGCTCCAGTCGCGCTTTAGTCCCGTTGGAGATGTTGCTCATCGCTGCCCTTCGGGCAATATTACGGGCATGGGTGATCGCAGCATGCACGACGCCGCGATCGAGCGTGAGCAGCGAGCGCGTGAGCGTGCGGCCCGAGCTCTCGAGCACCAACGGCTAGCGGAGCTCGAGGCAGAGGCAGCGACCGATCCCGACATGGCCAGGATGCACCGCGAGGAGGCTGCCACACATGGCCGCGCAGCTCAGCTGCATCAGCAGGCAAGAGAGATTCAGGCCGCTCATGCGCGGGCGCATGACGTAGAGGGGCACGACGCGTAGGCATACGTCCCGAGTTGCTTTTCAACCCGTTGGACTCGGTCGTCGTGTCACGGGATTAGCATCGATCGAGCATTGCGGCAGATCGACTCCGACGGCGTTCACGTGGACCTCGCCCCGGATCGGGAGCGCGTCACCGTGCGCGTCGCCGGCGAGATCGACCTCGCATCCGCCGGCGAAATGGAAGCGCCGGTACTCGAGCTGCTCGACAGCGGGTTTGCGCGCGTCGAACTCGACCTTCGGCAGGTTACGTTTATGGACTCGAGCGGAATTCGCGTGCTGATCAGCGCCCATCAGCACGCCGAGAACCGCGGTGCTCGGCTGTCGATCCTGGTGGGTGCGTCCCGAATTCGCCAGACGCTCGAGCTCAGCGGCGCGATCGACTACCTAGGCGTCAGCTGACCGCGTCGGCCAAGCGCTTCACCGTCTCCTCGATTTCCGACTCGGTCGTGAGCGGATTGATGGTGCACAGCCGGAGCGCCGGTCGGTCTCCCAGAACCGTGCTCGTGACTGTCGCGTAGCCACCGGCGGCCATCGCGGCGGCCGCTGCCGCATGCTCCTCGGCGCTCCACTGCGGCCGGGCGAAGGTCACTATCCCGAGCTGCGCCGGGGTCACCACCTCCCAGCCGGGGTCTGACTCGAGCAGCCGCTGTGCGTGCTCCGCGAGCCCGATGCAGCGAGCGATCGCGTCGCGCACCCGGGTGGCGCCGTAGACCTTGAGCACCAGCCACAGCTTCAGTGCGCGCCCGCGGCGCGTCAGCTCGAGGCTGCGGTCTCCGAAGTTGACCTCGGCGGTGTCGGGCCGGACGTCGGCTAGGTACTCGGGGCGCATGCTGAACGTCCGGTCCAGTACGCCGGGCCGGCGCACGAACAGGCAGCCTATGTCGTAGGGCGCGAACAACCACTTGTGGGGGTCGAGCACGAGCGAGTCCGCCAGCTCGAGTCCGTGAAGGCCCGCGCGTCCCGCCGGGCACAGCGCGGCCGGCGCGCCGTAGGCGCCGTCCACGTGAAACCACATGCCCTCGGCCGCCGCGAGCTCGGCCAGACCCTCGAGCTCGTCGACGGCCCCGGTGTTGGTGGTCCCGGCCGTCGCGATGATGAACCTGGGGGTCAGCCCACGCGCGCGGTCGGCGCGCGTGGCTTCGGCGACAGCCGCCGTGGTCAAACGGAGCCGATCGTCACTGACCAGCACGCGTACCTCGTCGGCGGGGAAGCGCAGCGCGATCAGCGCGCGCGTGATCGATGCGTGAGTCTGATCGGACAGGTACGCCACGCCGGAGCCGAGGTGCGAGCGGGCGGCGGCCAGCGCCGTCATGTTGGACAGCGACCCGCCGCTCATCAGGATCCCCTCCGTCCCATCTGGCAGCCCGAGCAGTTGCCGCAACCAGTCGAGTGAAACGAGCTCCACCGTCGACGGCCCCGACGATCCCGCCCAGGAGGCGGCGATCACGTTGAAGCCGGTGCCGAGCCAGTCTCCGAGGACGCCTGCATACGACGACGGGCCCGGCACGCGCGCGAAATACCTCGGGTGGTCGCCGTGCTGCATGTTCGACAACGCGAAGTCGACGAGCGTCTGCATCGCCTCGATGGGATCTCCGGGAGCCTCGGGCACGGGACCGCCGAGCGCGTTCCGCAGATCGCCGGCGGCCGACGCGCTGATCGCGGGTCCGTCAGCGCCCTGCTCGAAGTGTTCAACCACCCGGTCGACGACCCAGTACCCGAGCCGGCGCATCTCGTCGGTTTCAAGCCCGAGCGTGTCGGTCCGCGCGCGTTCTCCAGGGCCCGACACGGCTCTAGGTCAGCACCCGGATCGGCGAACCGCCCACGAACGCCGCGATGTCTTCGACCACCTCGGCGTACATCGCGCGCAGCGCATCCTCGCTGACGTATCCGAGGTGCGGGAGCAGCACGGCGTTTTCGAGCGCGAGCAGCTGGTGGTCGGAGGGCAGAGGCTCGCGTTCGTAGACGTCCAGCCCGGCGGCGGCGATCGTCTGCGACCGCAGCGCTTCGATCAGCGCCCGCTCGTCGACGATCGGGCCACGGGACGTGTTGATCAGGACAGCCGAGGACTTCATCAGCGCCAGGTCGCCGGCGCCGAACAGGCCGCGGGTGCGGTCGCTGAGCACGAGATGGATCGAGAGCACGTCGGCGCGTTCGAGCAGCTCATCCTTGGAGACCTTGGTCACGCCAAGCTCGGCGGTCCGCGTCTCGGTCAGGTTCTCGCTCCAGCCGAGGACCTCCATGCCAAACGCCCGGGCCGGACCGACCATCGCGCCGCCGAGGCGCCCGAGCCCGGCGAGGCCGAGCGTCGCGCCCGCAAGATTGCGCGGCAGGTCGAGCTGCCAGACACCGGCGCGCAGAGCCCGATCCTCGATCGTCACGCGCTTGAACGTCGCGAAGATCAGCGCCCAGGCGACCTCGACCGTGCTTGGCACGCCGGGCGCCTGCGACCCGCCGCTCAGACCGGTGCCGCAGACGACGACGCCGCGGTCGCTCAGATAGTCGACGTCGACCGCTGCATTACGCATGCCAGTCGTCACCAGCAGCTCGAGCCGGGGCAGCTGCTCCAGCACCGACCTGGGGAACGCAGTGCGCTCGCGCATCAGCACGAGCGCCTCGAAATCCTCGAGCGTCGTCGCGAGCTCGGCCCGCTCGATCGGGGCATGGAAGAACGACACGACAACGTCGGCGCCAAGCGAGTTCCAGTCGGCGAACTGCTCGGCGCGCCGCTGGTAGTCATCGAGGACGGCGACGCGCATCGGGGCAGTATTGCTCGTGGACCTCCCGAGGACCATTCATGTCGATCTCATCTGCCGAGCCTAGAACTCCCGGGCGATGGCGGTCCTCCGGATGGCGCACCTCAGCATGGCCACGGCTCCGTTGAGCTACTTCCAGGCCGTCGTGCTGGGGCTCTTGCAGGGCGTCACGGAGCTGTTTCCGATCTCGAGCCTCGGCCACACGGTGCTGTTCCCGACGCTGTTCGGCTGGCACACGCTGGTGCGCTCGCAGTCCGACCCCGAGTCGTTCTGGCTGGCGTTCGTCGTGATGCTGCACGTCGGCAGCGCGGTCGGGCTGCTGATCTACTTCTGGCGCGACTGGGTGCAGATCATCAAGGGGTTCTTCACTTCGCTGCGCAAGCGCAGGGTCGAGACTGTGGACGAGAAGCTGGCATGGCTGATCATCGCCGCCAGCATTCCGACCGGGATCCTCGGCCTGCTGCTCGAGCACCCCGTTCGCGTCGCGCTCGCCAAGCCGACCGCCGCGGCGATCTTCCTGATGGTCAACGGCGTGATCCTGATCGCGGCCGAGCGGCTGCGCCGACGCCGCGACCCTCGGTGGCGGGCGGCCCAGCGACACCCGGATCCGGGCGAGGGACGCGGGATGACGACGCTGAGCTACAAGGAGGCGGGCGGTATCGGGCTCGCGCAGTCGACGGCCTTGATCGCCGGGATCAGCCGCGACGGAATCTGCATGACCACGGGTCTCTTGCGCGGCCTCAACAACGAGGATGCGGCCCGGTTCGCGTTCCTGCTCGCCACGCCGATCATCCTTGCGGCGGCCATTTTCAAGCTCCCAGACCTGACCGGCCCCCTCGGGTCCGGGATCCGTGGGCAGGCGGTGGTTGCGGCGGTCTGTGCCGCTCTGGCGGCGATCGCCGCCGTCCACTGGCTGCTGCGCTACTTCCGTAACAACAACCTGACGCC
>DASYFZ010000113.1:0-5347 GCA_036000295.1 Solirubrobacteraceae bacterium | reverse complement strand
ACGACCGCGCGCTTGCCTGCGTACCGGTCGGGCCCGGGGTGCTTTGAAGAGTGGTGCTGGTCGCCCTTGAACCGGTCCATGCCCGGGAACTGCGGCACGTGCGGGCGCGCTGACATGCCGGTCGCCATCACCAGCTGCTTGGGCCGCAGCGTCACCTCGTCGCCGTCTCGCTCGACGGTCACGGCCCATTCGCCGGCCTGCTCGTCGTAGGTCGCCTTCTTGGCGGTCGTCGAGCTCCAGTAGTTGAGCTCCATCACGCGCGTGTACATCTCCAGCCAGTCGCCGATCTTGTCCTTGGGCGAGAACACCGGCCAGTTCGGCGGGAACTTGATGTAGGGCAGATGGTCGTACCAGACCGGGTCGTGCAGGCACAGGGACTTGTAGCGCTTGCGCCACGAGTCGCCCGGCCGTTCGTTGCGCTCGACGATGATCGTCGGAATCTGGAGCTGGCGCAGACGAGCCCCCAACCCGATCCCGCCCTGGCCGCCACCGACGATCACCACGTACGGCTGGGTCGAGTAGCCGAGCTCCGCGGACTCTCGTTCCCGCTCCTCGAGCCAGGACCGGCGGTCGGGGCGGACGCCGTGCTCCACGCCCTTTGGACGCAGCGAGCCGGCCATCTGCTCGTAGCCCTTGAGCTCGTCGAGCGTCGTGAGCAGCGTGAACGCCTTGCCGTCGATGAGCCGCAGGTGGCCCGAACCGCGACCGACGCCCGTCTCGAACCCGATCCATGCGTCGATCACGCCATCGGCCTCGGTCGGCTCCTCGGTCGTGCGCCAGCCGCTGGGCCTGACGCGAGTGAGCGTCTGATCGAGCATCTCCTTGACACCCTCGCGGCCCTCGACCGTCTTGATGTTCCACGTGAACGAGACGAGGTCGCGCCAGTGGCTCGGCTCGCCGAACAGCTCTGCCGCCGCCGCGGTCTCCCCCTGGATCAGCGCCTGGTCAAATCGCGCCAGCCACTCCTGCACCTGTGCCGCAATCGGCGTCGCAACAGCTGTGGACATGGTCTCTCCTCCGTGTCGATGACACTAAGGAGGTCATTGTCTCGCACTGCAAAAGGCGTCCGCCCGCTACCGGAGAAGGCGTCCCGGCTCGAAGGGAACCGGGCGCCGGGACGCCTTTCCGGGGGGCAGGTTGCTCGAGCGGGCTACACGACCCGCTCGCCGCGGCTGCGCTTGAGCAGCTGTTGCCAGCGCCAGCCGCGGTAGTACTTGTCCCACGCGGGCTGCGCGTGGCGCTGGCCCGTCTTGGGGTTGTAGTGCGCGACGTACCAGACGCGCTTGCGCGCCTTGGTCAGGTCGAGGCGAAGCAGATCGAGCATCTCCTCGTTGGCGCCCATGTGCGGCGCGGCCCGGTAGCGGTCGTACTCCTGGACGAGCCACCGCTCATGCAGCACCTTGCCGTGCCACGGCAGCGGCTGCTCCGGGAACCGCAGGTAGTGGTGCGGATCGGCCGGGCCGGTGGCGTTGTCGGTCGACACGCCACCCGGGTCGCCCCACCACTGGCCGAAGTCCTCGTAGTACGCGTGGTCGTAATCGACCGGGGTAGCGCCGATCGAGTGGCCGTTGGAGTACTGGTGGATCTGGGCCCGACTGTCGAGCCTGTTTCGAGACCACGCGTACGTTTGCCAGGCCCACTTGAACCCTCGGTTGAGCTGCCGGCTGACTACGTCGATGCCCCCGTACGGACCGCAGTTTTCGTGGCCGAGGACTTCGGCGACGCCGTCGAAGTAAGGGTCGGTTTCGTCCGGGTGGGGGCTGACGTCGAAGTCGACCGCGAAGTAGATCGGCCGGCCCGCCGGCATCCCGAGCGACCGCGCCTGCGCGAGCGCGAACTGCGCGTCCTCACGCCCCCGCTCGTGGCCCTTCAGGGGATCGTGCGTAAGGTTCTCGTACACCATGGCGAGCCCAATGCCGGCCGCCTTCAGATCGTTGACCTCCTGCTGTGTCGGCACGTGTGCGGGCGCCCGCGAGAGGTAGCGAAGCGAGAACCGCGAGCCGACCTGATGGTGTTGTGCCACCGAGATGTGGCTGGCCGCGTCGAGGCCGAAGATCGGTTGTGAAAGGCGCGCGCTCATGACTCTTGTTCTCCTCCATTGACGACGATCGGTTGGGGACCGTCCAACGTTCCCGCGCCGACCGGTACGAGCGATCCGGCCTGGCCGCCGTTCAGTGGTGCGACGCCGACGCTGTCGTCGTCGCCCGGCGGCGGCACGCTCGCGAACTCCTCCGCGTCTGACACATCGGGATCCGTCGGACTGGACGCGGCCGACGTGGGCACTTCCACGGCGTCGTCGTCGGCGGTCGCCCCGCTTGCTGATGGGACCGGCGGAGCCGGCACCTCCACCGCTGTCGGCGTGCTTGCAAACTCTTGGTCGTCCGACGGGCCCGTCACGACCTCCGGCGCGCCCCCGGTACTTGCCACGTCCACGATCGGCACCGCCGCCGGCAGGTCGCCGATTGGCTGTGGCTGGATCCCCGTCGTCTTTGAGACCTCGGCCACGACCTTCAGGCCGGTCCGCGAGATCACGGCGACGCCGTTGACGATGCCGGCCCATTTGACCGCATCCGCCGGTGACAGCGAGTTGGACACGATCGGCACGATCAACATCGTGAGGTTGAACGCGAACACGAGGACGCCCTCGCCGGTCCGAATGAACTTCGTGAGCGGCGTCGTCTTTTCCGGAATGACCCCCATATGTGTGCTCCTAACCGGTGTGGATTGCACGGCTCGAGCCGCGCCCCGCCGTGCGGCGAGCCGACTGACTCTGCGGATGAGTGCGCCTACAGGACCTCATCGGTCCATCTGCCCCAACGACTACGTGGCCCTTTACCGCTGACAAGTCTCTCGTTCGCGCAGACGGAAAGTCAACGACATTCGTCACACCGGAATTGGAGAGCTACCGATCTCTCATCAAATCGCGCCGACCCGCGAGATGTTCGGACGTCCCGATCGCGGGAAGCCTCAATCAATGAGGCTTTCCCCCGCCACCTTGCTGAGCACCGGCGCGCGACGACTCTCAGCCCTTGACGGGTCGTTCCTGCGCCTCGAGTCGACCGAAGCCCACATGCACGTCGGCTGGAGCGGCGTGTTCACTGTCCCCGATGGTCAGCTGCGCCCGACGATCGCCGCGCTGCGCGACCGCGTCAACGGCAGGCTCGACGATCTCGAGTGGTGCCGGTGGCGCCTGCAGCGCGCCCCGCTGGGCCTGTCGGAGCCACGCTGGGTCCGCGACGACCGATTCGACATCTCCAGCCATGTACGCGCCCTGTCTGAGAACGACGAGCCGGTCAGCTACGACCGGCTGGCAAGCATGCGGGACTCGCTGCTGTCGCGTCCGCTTGATCACTCGCGCGCGCCATGGGAGATCTACCTGGTGCCTCGGCTCGAGGATGGTCGGATGGCCGTGCTGGGCAAGGTGCATCACTCGCTCGTGGATGGAATCGCGGCGCTGCAGATCGTCGGCCTGATCGTCGACGATCCCGACAAAGCCCCCGATGACCGACCGCGGTTCTTGACCACCGACCGGCAGGACCCCGTCGGCTGGGCGCTCGACGAGCTCAAGCATGCGGCGCGCACGGGCATCGATGCAGTCCACGCGACCGCCGGCGCCGCGACACGGCCGCGTGCGGCCGTTCGCAGCGTGATCCGTGACTCGGGACGTCTGATCGCCGCAGCCCGCGCCGACCTGCTCACCCGCGCGCCCGGATCGCCGCTGAACGCGCCGATCGGCTCGCAACGCACGCTGGTCGGCTATCGGGCGCGGCGCGAGCTGTTGCGAGCGGCCCGCGCGGCACGCGGCGGCACGCTCAACGACCTTGGCCTGACGATCGTCGCCGGAGCCCTGCGGGAGCTGTCGAGCCGGACGGGCGCCGCGCCGTCGCAGCCACTCAAGGTGATGGTTCCGGTCAGCATGCGCGCCGCGGGCGAGGCAGGCCCGGGCAATCGCATTTCGATGGTCTACATCCAGCTGCCGGTTCACCTCGGTACACCGATCGAGCGCCTGGAGGCGGTGCGCAAGGAGATGCAGGCGCTCAAGGACAGCGGTCGCGCCGAGGGCACCGAGACGCTGTACGCCGTCAGCAGCTTCGTGCCCGCGCCGTTGCGCTCGCCGATGGTCAAGGCGCTGGCGTCGCCGCGAGTCTTCAATCTCACGATCTCGCAGTCTCCTGGCCCTCGCGGCGACCTGCGCGTGCTCGGCTGCGAGATGGACGAGGTCTACTCGGTCGTCCCGATCTCCGAGCAGCACTCGCTGGCGATCGGGATGGTCCGCTATCGCCGCGAGCTGTTCATCGGCTGCTACGCCGATCCGATCGCGCTGCCAGAGGTGACCGACCTGCCCGCGCTGCTCGACGCCGAGCTAAACGCGCTCGCCCAGCAACACTCGCGAGCCGGCGGCGCGCCCGTTGCCCGAGGACAGCCGGTCTAGCGTCCGGCGCATACCGCGCTCGACGGCGTCGATCAGGTACGGCCGCAGATCGCGCGGGTTGACGATCCGCTCGACGGAGCCCACCTCGACCGCGCGCTCGATGCTGTGGACCGCGTCGAACTCGGCCGCAAACTCGCCCAGCTTGCGCGAGCGAACCTCGGTGTAAACGGTGTCGCGTTCGGCCCGCAGCCGCTGCCGCTCGGAGTCATCTGCCTGTTCGATGCGCTCGTCGAGCGTCGCGATCTGCGGGTCGGTGCGCGTCCGGTGGTCGACCTCGCGCGTGAACACGACCGCGGCGGCCGGCGCTCCCCCGATCACCGAGGCATAGGCGCCTTCGATCGCGCTCGATTCGAGGTTCTCGTTCAGCGCGCGAGAGAACACCACGAACGCGCCGCCGTGGAAGCGCGAGATCACGCAGAACGCGATCGGCCCGTCGAAGTTGACGACGGCGCGCGCGATCTCGGCGCCGTATTCGAGTTGCAGCCTGCGCATCGACTCCGGCGACCCGTCAAAGCCGGCGAGGTTGGCCAGCATCACCAGCGGCCTGGAGCCCGACGCAGCGTTGATCGCCCGCGCGATCTTCTTGGAGGCCAGCGGGAACAGCGTCCCCGAGGTCCACTGGTCCGGGCCGTCTGCGGGCACCGGCCCATGACGCGGGACGGGACGTGATTCGATTCCCAGCAGGGCCACCGGCCAGCCGCCCAGATGCGCGTCCCACGACACCGCCACCTCGGCTTCGTGCATGCCCTTCCAGCGCTCGAGCGGTGGATGGTCTGAGTCGACCACGGCGCGCATCACCGAACGGATGTCAAACGGCTTCTTGCGCCCCGGGTTGGTCTCCTGAGCGAAGATCTGGCCCACGGTCTCGAGATCGGACCCGGGCGCCTCGTGCGGTGAGGGCCTGACGTCGCGGTC
>DASYFZ010000083.1:0-3381 GCA_036000295.1 Solirubrobacteraceae bacterium | reverse complement strand
CGATCGCCGGCAAGCTGGACGCGCCGGCGCTGTGGCGGCGCATGCTGCTCGTCGCGCTCGGCCTCGTGGCGGTCGCGGTTGCCGCGCTCGGCCTCGTCCACTCGCTCGCCGCCGCGATCGTCCTGTCGCTGGCGGGCGGCGGCGGCATGATCGTCGCCGAGGTGCTGTCTGAGACCGCGCTCGGGCAGATGCTCGACGACGCCGTCCTGGCGCGCGCCTACGGTCTCGCGCTGCCGGCTTCCCTGAGCGGGATCGTGCTCGGCTCGCTCGTCGCCGGTCCGCTCGTCGCCTCGGTCGGCGTCACCGCCACGTTCCTGCTGTCCGGCTTGGGGCTGGCGCTCGCGAGTGCCCTCATCCTGCGTCGCCCGCTCGCGGACACGGACGCGCCCGCCGTCGCGATGCCCGTGCCCGCGATGTAGCGGCGGCTGTTACGGCTCCAGGAGCCCCAGCCGGTGCGCTACGGCCGCGGCCTGGACGCGCGTGGTCACGCCGAGCTTGCCCAGGATGTTGGACACGTGCACGCTGGCGGTCTTGCGCGAGATGAACAGCTGCTCAGCGATCTCGCCGTTGGAGCGCCCCTCGGCGACGAGCCGCAGGACCTCGAGCTCGCGTGCGGTGAGGCCGAACTGGTCGAAGTCGGACGCTTCGCCTGTCCTGGCCGCGCCCCCGTCACCGACGCCGGTCAGCCGGCTACGGCGGATCACCTCGTTTGCCAGCTCGACGAGCGGCGCCGCTCCCATCTGCTGTGCGAGCTCGAGTCCCTCCCGAACCTCACCGCGTGCGGCCCGCCCGTCTCCTGCCCCTGCGAGCGCCTCGCCGTGCCGCAACAACGCATATGCGCGCGGATGCGGCTCGTTCATCTCGCCGGTGGCCGCCACAGCATTGCGCCACGCGGACACGGTGTCGCCGCCGATCAGGCGTGAATACTCGGCCTCCGCCAGCGCCCTGTAGCCGTTGTCGGACGCGACCCGTGTGTTCAGGACGACCGCAAGCTCATGCAATGCGGTGCCGCGCTGCACGGCGTGCGGTACGCCGGCGCCACGATCGGCCTCGATCCTCGCGCCGAGCCACATCACCGGCCACACATAGCGATTCGCGTGTCCGGACGCTGCCGTCGCGAGCACTCCTTGCACGATCTCCGACGCCCGCTGGGGGTCGTTGGCGAGCAGGGCGATCTGCGCCTCGGTGGTCGCGAGCGGGTACGCGTACTGCGGGACGCCGGTGGCGCCGAGCGCCGCGCGGGCGTCGCGCAGCTCCTGCTCGGCTTCTCGCCGGCGGCCGGAGAGGATGTGCATCTCTGCGCGATAGAGCATCAACGTTCCACCGAACACCCCGCTGGCCTCGGTCGTCGGGGCCGCCAGGCTCAGCGCCTCGTCCCAGTGCCCGGACCGCATCAGAGCTTCGATCTTATTGCCGCGAAGGAACGCTCCCGCGGTCCGCGACAGACCTGATTGCTCCGCGAACGCTCCGCCTTCGTCGGCGATGGCCACGACCTCGTCGAAGCGACCCAGCATCAGCAGCGTGTCTGAGAGGTTGACGTACCCACGCGTTGCCGTCCACGCGAACCCGCCACGGATGGCGTCGTCGACACCCTGACGCTGCAGCTGCAGTGCCGATTCGGTCTCGCCGAGATGTGCCCGTGCGTGACCGATCGTCAGCCGAGCATCGCAAGCCTGCTCGGCTGCCCCAACGACCTCGGCCACGTGCAGGGCGCGCTCGGCAGCCTCGGTGGCTCGGACGAAGTCTTCAGAGAGCAGCATCGCTCGTGCGAGCGAGGCGAGCACCTTGGCGCCTTCCTCACTCGGTGCATCTGGCAGAACCGCAACGGCGCGCTCGAGCTCGATGTTTGCCTGCTGATCGCGGCCCAGATCGATCATCAATCGTGCCTTCTCTGCCAGCAGCAGCGCCAGACGCCTGCCGTCGTCCGCAGATCCGACCTCCGCGAGCGCCTGCTCGAACAGGGCCAAAGCCCGGTCGGCCGCACCGCCGTGCCAGGCCGCGTGGGCGGCGTCGTCGAGCAGCTCGCCGTATGTCCGGCCGGCAAGCTCCCCTGCGTCGGGCACCCCTGTCCACAGCTCCAGGGCGAGCTCGTAATGGCGCTGCGCCTCTGCGGGTGCGGATGCCGCTGCGACGGCATCTCCCGCTCGGACCGACGCCGCGAGCGCCTTGGGCATGTTGTGGGCGGCGACCCAGTGGTGCGCGAGCATCGCCGGGACACCGATCCCAGGGCCGGCGAGCGAAGGATCCTGCTCCAGCGACTCCGCGTACGCGCGGTGCAGTCGCGCGCGCTCGCCCGGAAGCAGATCCTCGTAGACCGCGGCCCTGGCGAGTGCGTGGCGAAACGCGTATCCGCGACCGCCCGGGTCCACGATCAGCAGCTGGTGCTCGACGATCTCGCGCAGCGCCGCGTACAGCTCGTCCTCTCCTACGCCGACGGCGACCCCCAGCAGTCCCTCCGGCGCCCAGCGTCCCGATGCCGATGCGACTCGCAGCACGTGCTGCGCGTCCGCGGACAGCAGATCGACGCGCGCCAGCAACACGTCGCGCAGGGATGGCGGCAGGTAATCGTGTTTGATCCGCCCGTCTCTCACGGCGCCGAGCAGCTCCTCGACGAACAGTGGAATCCCCTCAGACCGCTGGAACAGCAGATCTACCAGCTCGCCGTCTGGGCGCTGATCGAGGATCGCTTGGATCTGGGCGCCGACTTCCTCGGCGCCGAGCCGCTCGAGCTCGAGCCGCTCCACCGAGCGCTGCTGATCCCACCGTCCGGCCATGCGGCGAAACGGATGCGCCCGGTGCAGCTCGTCGTAGCGCACCGTGCAGATCAGCAGTGCGTGACCGGTCAGTCCCCGCACGAGCAGAGCGAGCAGGTCGAGGGTCGAGCGGTCGGCCCACTGCACGTCCTCGAACACGAGCACCAACGGCCGCTCGGCGGCCAGGCGCGAGACGAGTCCGAGAACAAGCTCCGGAACTCGGGATGCACCGTCGTCGGAGGAGCGCACCTGGTCGCCGGGCTCGAGCTCGGGGAACAGCCGGGCGATCTCGCCTCGTGCCGGGCCCAGGCGCTCTCCGAGCTCGTCGATTCCGAGCTCGGAGGCGAGCTGGCGCAGCACCTCGACGAGCGGTCCGAACGGAATCCCCTCACCTCCGACCTCGACGCAGCCGCCGACGAGCACGCGCGCGCCGGTCTCCTCCGCCCTGCGGCTGAGCTCGTGGACGAGCCGCGACTTGCCCACACCGGCCTCGCCGCCCACGAGGACCGCCGTGGGCTCTCCGGCAATCGCCCGATCCAGGGCGCCATCGAGCACCGCGAACTCGGCCTGACGACCGACCAGCACCGGGCTGACGAGGCTGGCGGTCACTCGGTCATCTTCCCAGTGC
>DASYFZ010000058.1:0-2750 GCA_036000295.1 Solirubrobacteraceae bacterium | reverse complement strand
CGGGAGTGTCCGGGACTCGCCTTCGATGCGCAGCGTGACGTCGAGGTTCATGTCGGCCTTGTAGCTCTCGATCAGCGATGCAAGCTGGGCGAGGGTAGGCAGGGGGTCTCCGCGCAGTGTGCCGACGGCTTGGCGGGCGTTGGCAAGTCCGTCCTTGACGAGCTCGCTGGCGCGGTCGATTGCGTCACTGAGACGCGGGGTGGCGTGTTCGCGGTCGGCGAGCTTGCGCGCCCCTTGCAGCTGGATCGCGGCGCCGGACAGGGAATGCGCGAGCACATCATGCAGCTCGCCCGCGATCCGGCCGCGCTCGGCGATTGCCGCCGCACGGGCCTGCTCATCGCGCGCATCCTCAAGCTCGGCCATCAACAACTCGGTCTGGTCCTGGCTCTCCCGCGACCGCCTGAGGAACTGCGCCACGACCCCCAGCAGTACCGTCACCAGCACCTCGGCCGCGACAGCCGACGATGAGCTGCCGGCGATCGCCGTGACGACACCGAGCGCGACGGTCACCGCACCCGCCAGCGCAACGCCAGCCTGGAACGGCAGCCGAGTGAGCGCAAAGAACGCCGCCACCCCGGCCGCGACGCCGGTGGCTCCCTTGAGCTGAAGCCCGGCGATCGCGACACCCGCGGCGCCCATCACCGCGATCACAGCCGCCTGCAGCCTGAGGCTGCGCTCGGGAAACCTGTCGCGGACTGCGATCAACAGCATCGCGGCGAACACACACAGCGCGAGCGTCACCGCCAGTCCCTTGCCGTGCAGTCCAGGCACCGGGTGGCTGTTGGCGCTGCCGAGCACCACCACGAGAATCACCGCCCAGCCGAGCGGACGCAGCGACCGTCGCTGGCGATGCAGGCGCTCCTGAGCCCGCGCCCGAGCCTCAACGATCCGCTCGCTGTCCGGCCCTGAGCCTAGCCCTGATTGGGTCACCGCGGTGGGGACGATAGAACGCGATCCGGCCCGCCAGGGGCGGGCCGGAGAGCGGGACGTGGGACGATCGCTGGTCATGCCGCGGCGGGGATCGCGACGCTGGACTCCATCGCGTGGCGGCCGCGGAGCTGGACGATCGCGATCCGAGTGCTGACCTCGAGGAGCGCCATCATCACGAGCGCCACTGGCCAGGCGCCGGCGCCGATCCGGTGGGCGATGCTGAAGCTGGCGACCGCGTGGTGCGCGCCGTGCGAGAGAGCGAACGCGAACACCATCCGCGAGCCGATCCCCGCGATCAACAGAGCGCCAGCGATCCAGCCCACCCGCGCGACCGCGAGACCATTCTCGCCGGCACGGACCTGCGTCGTGAAACCGCTGGCAATACCGAGCGCAAGGCCGACCGCCCCGAGCGCGCCGATCAGCACCAGGTCGTTCCCGGCGGTCGGGATCGAGTGCACATACAGATGGGCGACGTAGGCGATGATCGCCAGCGGGATGATCGCGCTCCGACGATCAAGCTCGCGCGCCCGAGCCTGACGGAAGACAATCAGGACAAACACTGCGTTGATGAGGTAATCGGTAATGGTCATAGGCGCCATGATCTGCTTCAAACGCCCGTCTGTCGTCGGCCTCAGGGTTGAACCCCGGGTTGATCTCAGAACTCAACCCACGGGTTGACCAGGCCGAGCCCAGATCGCGCCACCACGCCCGCACGGCGAACAAAGCAGGTCCGACCACGCAGCCACGCCTTCCCCGGCTCCTGCCAGAGCGCGGCCCGCCGCGACGTCGGCCCGCTCGTCGTCGTGGCCGACGACCCCAAAGACCTGCAAGCTCGCGAGAGCAGGGCGGCGTTAGCCTCAGATTGGCCTCGTTGCGCGCCCTGCTTCGCCAGCTCAGCAGGGAAGAGAGCCACGCGCCCTCCTTCGCGCGCGGACAGAAGGAACGGCGCGGGGGAACTCCGCGGGCCGCCTTTGCTTAAGCACCGACGGCCAGATCTGCGACACGCCCGGCGAAACCGCGTGATCGCTATCGCGTGAAAGGACTCGTCGCAATAGGGGTTCCTCGAGCGGGCATGACTCGGCCGCCCCACGGATGAAGCGCCGGTCGGTCCCGCTTTCGCTCTGGCGGATGCACTTCGGCATCATGCGGGCGCCGCCCCGCTTAGCGCGGCCAGCGCGTCTCGGACGACGCTCGCGCCTCGCCGCCGGCCACCGAGCCCGGGACGGTCGCGAGATCCGCGCTTAAGTGGTCTCCGGACGACGTGGCATGAAGTAACGCGAGAGAGGCGAAGCAGGTCGCGATCCGCGGCGTTCCACTCAGTTTCAAGGCGAGAAGTGTCCAGGCGTAGCGGCGAACTTATCCGCCGCCGTCTAAGAGGCGATCTCCCGAGCGGCCCGATGTCGGCTTTCCGGTCGTCGAGAGGACTGCGAGAGACACGATCTCGCGATCACTCCATTAATGATATATCCTTGAACGTAGTAGTGATCAGATCTTCCCGCCTGCGCCCGGGGAGCGGGCAGAGCCGAGGACTTGCGAGCTGCGTGTGACGGCTTCGTTCGAGGTGGTGCACAGCTGATGCCAGGCAGCAGATCGCGACTGCCGGAGCGAAGCGTGCTGGTGTTGACCAGCTTGGCTGGTGGAGATAAGCACGGGTATGCGTTGATCAAGGACATCGAGGGGTTCTCCGGGCTCACGCTTGGGCCGGGGACTCTGTACGGGGCGCTCGCGCGGCTCGAACGCGACGGTTTGGTCAAGGCGCAGCCGGCGGTCGACCGTCGCCTCCCGTACACGATTACCGCAGAGGGACGCAGGCGCCTGCA
>DASYFZ010000053.1:0-3663 GCA_036000295.1 Solirubrobacteraceae bacterium | reverse complement strand
CCAGATGCCGCTGACCCCTTGCTGCTTGCCCAACGCCCGCGGCGCGAGCAGACGCACGCCACCAACGGGGACGCACGCGATGCTCTGAGATGGGGTGAGCGTGCGCACGACCGCTGGCTGGAGCGCTGGATCCGCTCGACTGAGGACTTGGCCCGCCTGCAGTACTCCCACCACATGGTGGACGCCGTGATCGACGAGATCGACGGCCGTCAGATCCGCATCGGCGACCAGTGGCTCACCGACTACGCGTCCTGCAATTACCTTGGGCTCGACCTCGATCAGGAGATCATCGAGGCGGTCCCGGAGTACCTGCGCAAGTGGGGCACCCACCCGAGCTGGTCACGCCTGCTCGGGAGCCCGATCCTCTACGAGGAGATCGAGGACCGGCTCACCGCGCTGCTCGGCTGCGAGGACAGCCTCGTACTGCCGACGATCACCCACATCCACATGTCGGTGCTCCCGGTACTCGCCGGCGGCGGCACGTTGTTCCTCGACAGCCGTGCCCACAAGACGATCTACGACGGCTGCGCGCTGGCGCAGGCACGCGGCGCCACCATCGAGCGCTTTGCTCACAACGATCTGGACCAGCTCGAGGCGCTGCTGCGCGACCCCAGCTGGCGCCGCCCCGGAACGATCTGCATCGACGGCGTCAACAGCATGACCGGCAACGCGCCGGACATCGAGTCGTTCGCGGCGCTCGCGCGCGAGCACAACGTGATCCTCTACGTCGACGACGCGCACGGGTTCGGCGTGATCGGCGAACGCTCGCCGGTCGAAGCGTGCGACTACGGAACGCGCGGAAACAGCATCGTTCGCTACGCCGGCGAGACCTACGAGAACGTCGTTCTCGTCGGCGGCTTCTCCAAGGCGTACTCGTCGCTGCTGGCGTTCATCGCCTGCCCGACGCCGCTCAAGCAGGTCCTGAAGACCGCGGCACCGCCCTACCTCTACTCCGGGCCCTCGCCGGTTGCTTCGTTGGCCACGGTGCTCGAGGGCCTTCGCGTCAACGACGAGCGGGGCGACCAGCTGCGGGCCCGGCTGCATCGCCTGACGGCGCGCGTCCTGGACCGCGTCCACGAGCTCGGCATCACCACCCCTAACGAGTCCGGCTTCCCGATCATCGAGGTTCCGCTGGCCGACGCCGACCGCGTCGACGAAGTCGGCGAGCTTTTGTTCCGGCGCGGCATCTACGTGACGATGGCGGTCTACCCGCTCGTCCCGCGGGAGGAGGTCGGATTTCGCCTGCAGCTGACGGCGGCCAACACCGACGAGCAGGTCGACCATCTCTGCGAGGTCCTCGGCGAGGTCGCAGAGAGCTTCAAGCTGCAACGGCCGATGGACGCGTGACCGCGAGCGCGATGACCGGCAAGAACCTGATATCCGCTGCATTCAGCCGCCGCTACGTGTGGGCCACCTACCTCGCGTTCGGCGCGTCTATCTGTCTGCTGTATCTGTTCGTGCCGCCGCTGAAGGGCAGCGGCCCGGTGATCAACCTGCTCGGCCTGTACGGGGTCCTCGGCGTCGTCGCCGGGATTCGCATCCACCGCCCGCGCGCGCGACTTGCGTGGTGGTGCTTTGCGCTGGGGCTGGCCCTGTTCTGGCTCGGCGACATCTACACCTACAGCTATCCGAAGCTGTTTGGCGCCGACGTGCCGTTCCCGTCGCTCGGCGATGCGATCTACCTGGCGGTCTATCCCGTGCTGATGGTCGGGCTGATTGTCCTGGTGCGGCGCCGCAACCAGCGCGCGGACGGCCCGGGCGCGGTCGACGCGCTGATCATGACCCTGGGGCTGTCGCTGATCTCCGGGATCCTGCTGATCGCGCCCTACGTCCATGACCGGACGCTCACCCTGCTGCCCAAGCTGGTCTCGATCGGCTATCCGATGGGCGACATCATCCTGCTCGCGGCCGGGATCAGGCTCGCCGTCGACGCCGGCAAGCGGCGCCCGGCGTTCTATCTGCTGATCGCGAGCATCGTCACGCTACTGGCGACCGACTTCGTCTACGGGCTGTTCACGCTGCACAACGCGTACACGCATCAGCTGTGGATGGATGCCGGCTGGATCTTCTTCTACCTGCTGTGGGCTGCGGCGGCGCTGCATCCTTCGATGCAGGAGCTGTCCGAGGTCGAGGCCGATCGCAAGCCGCGGCTGACCTGGCTGCGGCTCGCGCTGCTCGCAGGGGCGAGCCTGACGGCGCCCGCTCTGATGATCTTCAAGGTCGCCCCGACCCACAACTGGGACCTGTTGTTCGTGATCGGCGCATCGGCGGTGCTGTTCGCCCTGGTCGTGGCGCGGATGACCGGGCTCGTGCGCCAGCGCGAGAAGTCGGTCTCGCGCGAACGCGCCTTGAGCGCAGCGGGTGGCCTGCTGGTCGCCGCGACCGACCCGCGCGAGATCGTCGTGGCCGCGCTGCAGGCGGTGGCCGACTTCGGCGCCACCCGCGTCGACGCCCGCGTCTGCCGCGTGGCCGGCGACCACGTCACGGCGATGGCGCTTGACGAGGCCGGAGACCTGACGGACTGGCAGGCGTCGGGCGAGATCTCAGAGCTGCTGTACGAATGTCGCGACGGCGGGCTGTCGGTGCTTCCGCCCTCCGCCCGCGACGAGCTGAGGCTGCCTGCCGACCGCGAGCAGGTCCTCCAACTCGAGCTGCGCCCCGCCGGGCCGTCGAACGCCGCCCTGATGCTGGTCCTGGCCGGCGAAGCGGCCGACGACCAGGAGACGCGCTACGCGCTGCGCACGCTCGCACACCAGGTTGCGCTGGCGCTCGGCAGCGCCGAGCTCGCGGCGGAGGTGCACCGCCGGACCAGCGAGGCGCGGTTCGCGACGCTCGTGCAGAACTCGAGCGACCTGATCACCGTCCTCGGTCCCGACAACGTCGTCCTCTACCAGAGTCCCTCGATCGAGCGCGTGCTCGGCTACACGGTCGACGACGTCGTCGGCCGCCCGTTCGAGCGGCTGCTGCATCCCGACGAGCAGGGCCGGCTGCTGCGACGGCTCAACGACGGCGCCGGCGCGACCGGCCGCAACGAGGTGATCGACTGCCTGCTGGCAGATCGGCAGGGCGACCTGCGCCACTTCGAGATCCTGCACACCGACCTGCGCGCTGACAGCGCCGTCGGCGGGATCGTGCTCAACGGACGCGACGTCAGCGAGCGCAAGGCCTTCGAGGAGCAGCTTGCCCACCAGGCGTTCCACGACTCGGTCACGCACCTGGCCAACCGGGCGCTGTTCAACGAGCGCGTGCGTCACGCCGTGGCCCGCAACCTGCGCGAGGGCGCGGGGATGGCCGTTCTGTTCGTCGATCTCGACGACTTCAAGACCGTCAACGACAGCCTCGGTCACGCGGTCGGCGACCGCGTCCTGCTGGAGGTCGCGCAGCGCATCTCAACGAGCATCCGCGCGGCCGACACCGCCGCCAGGTTCGGGGGTGACGAGTTCGCCGTCCTGCTGGAGGACGTGCACGAGCTGTCAGCGGCGGTCGAGACCGCCGAGCGGATCCTCGAGTCGGTCAGCCGCCCGCTCACGCTCGAGGGCAACGAACTGGTGATCCGCGCCAGCCTCGGCATCTCGGTCGTCGAGGCCGGCAGCGCAAGCGACGCCGACGAGCTGATCCGCAATGCCGACGCCGCGATGTACATCGCGAAGAGCGACGGCAAGG
>DASYFZ010000047.1:0-33014 GCA_036000295.1 Solirubrobacteraceae bacterium | reverse complement strand
GACCTGGCTGACGTGGTCGAGCGAGCCGAGGAAGAGAATCACCAGCGCGAGCACGGACGCGACCGTCGGCACGGTGAATCCCGAAGACTTGTACTCCTGCACCGGCACGCCGGGATCCGGCGCAAGCCAAACGGCGCACGTGATCAAAAGCAGCGACGTTGGCCAGGCCATAGCGTCGAGGAACCAGCCGACGTCGGTCGCGATGATGCCGCCGAAGAGCGCCGAGATATCGCCGGCGGCGTTGACGAGCCCTGCGGCCGCGAGCAGGTACCAGCGCGTGCGGCGGCCGGGCGGCAGCAGCTTGATTCCCAGGACCGTCAGGCCGAACAGCAGCAGGTCGCCGACCGGGTATACGAGGTTGACGGCGACCGCCTCGTTGCCGCCACCGGCCGCCGATGCGATCCCTTTGAAGGCAAACGCGACGAGCGCCGCGGCGGTGACCAGCGCGGCCACCACGCCGTCGAGGTAGTTGGCCGCCGTGAGCTTGCGCACGTCGCGCTGCATCAGCACCATCACGCCGACGTAGGCCAGGGGGAAGAACAGGGCCCACAGGCAGTTGGCCAGCGAGATCGTCGGAGGGATGGCGCCGCCGAGCGTCTCGTGGGTCTGCGCGAAGTCACCGAGCGCCCAGGCGAAGCACCCGAGCCCGAGCCACAGCGTGTACTTGCGGTCGCGGCGGCTCACGTACGCGCGAGCGAGTACGAGCACGCTGCAGATCAGTTCGAACGCTGCCACGCCCCATCCATCGAGCCAGGTCGGCGCGGCGCCGTCCTGGCCCCGGACGATCAGCGAGATCGCATAGACGACCAGCGTGACGATCAGGACGCCGTGCAGCGCCCAGATGCCCTCGGAGGGACGGGCGCGCGCGGCGTCGCGGGCGGCATGCTCCGACGCCCGGCGCTGGGCGCCTGGCGATCCAAGCTGTTTGGTTGTGGTATCCGCGACTGCCATCCGATGCCCCGCCTTGGCTAAAGGGCCTGCGCCCGGTTAATCGGAGGGCTTGCGGCAATCTGTAGCGCGCTGGAGCCGTCGGGCCCAGCGCGCTACTTGGCTGATCAGGTCATGGGGCCAGGGTCCGGCTCGTCGCGGTGATGTTGAGCGTCTGATCACACGTGTTGGTCAACGAGCAGCCGGCGTGGCCGTTTGGCACAACGAGCTTGGCGGTGGCCAGCACGCGATAGGCGTGGCCGAGATAGGCACCACGAAGTCGGATCATCCGAAGCGGGTTTCCGCTGATCGGCCCGGCCGTGAACGTCGAGCCACTGATCGTGTGCCACGTGCGACCGTTCTGGCCGAGCACCTGAGCGGAGATGGTCAGCAGCTTCGAGCCAACTCCTCCTGAACAGCTGACGCCGCCGCCGTAGTGCTGCGTCCATCCGCTGCGGTGCGAGTGAAACGTCGAGCCGTACACGGTCAGCGAGCATGGATAGCCCTTCGCCTGAACCGTGACCGGTGGATAGCCGAACCCAGCAGGCCACCAGCCGTTGTAGCCCGAGTTCCAAGTCGGGGCGGGCGCGGACGCGGCCGCGACCGCGACCGTGGCGATCAACAGCCCCGCGGCGAGCAACAGCAGCCTTCGCATCATTGCAATGCCTCCTTTCCTACCGAGCGTCGCTCCGCCGATCTGCCGCTTCATCAGTGGTAAACGACTGAAACGTGCATAGGTACCGCACATTGATGCTGGGGCTCGTCCCAATTCCCGGGAAGGCACTCCGGAAAGAAGCTGTCCATCTCGGAGAACTCGTTCGTCGTAGGGGTGTGATCGCCAAACAACCACCGAGGAGGACGCGATGCATCCCACGATCATCAAGGCCCTTGCTGACGAGCGAATCGCGGGCTGGACGTCGACCAGGCCGCGAGCGAAGCGCGACCGGCGCCTGCGCCGGCGGCCGTGGCTCGTCTGGGCCAGCCGCTAACTGTTTGTCCGAACCGTCACGAGAGCGAGGATCAAGATGAAGTACATGATGTTTGTCTGCGTCGAAGAGTCCACCGAGCTGACGCCTGAGGAGTCGCGGCAGATCGGCCCCGACACCGAGGCCTGGGTGGCGGAGATGGACGGCCGCGGCGTGCGCCTTCAGGGCAACCAGCTCGCGCCGGTCACGGACGCGACGACCGTTCGCGTCCGCGGCGGCGAGGTCGTGATCGCCGACGGTCCGTTCACTGAGGCCAAGGAGCAGATCGGCGGCTACGACATCCTCGAGTGCGCCGATCTCGACGAGGCGATCGAGGTCGCGTCCAAGCACCCGGTCGCCCGCTACGGCATGCTCGAGGTCAGGCCGTTCGTGGATTAGTGTGCTGGCCGAGTGACGCCAGACGCAACCGCCGCCATCGCGGAGGCCTTCACCGAGGAGTGGGGCCGGATCGTAGCGACGCTGATCGCGCGCACGGGCGACTGGGACCTCGCCGAGGAATGCGCGCAGCAGGCGTTCGCAGAAGCTGTCCGGCGCTGGCCCCGCGATGGCGTGCCGCGCCAGCCCGGGGCGTGGCTGACGACGGTCGCTCGCAACCGTGCAATCGACCGCCTGCGTCACGAGCGAATGAAGGAACAGCGCCTACGCGCCGCCACCGACCTGATGAGTGCCAACGAGCCACCCGATGAGCGGGATCCGCCCGCCAGCGAGGAGGACGAGAGCGGGATCGCGGATGACCGCCTGCGCCTGATGTTCACCTGCTGTCATCCCGCGCTTCCGCTCGAAGGCCGCGTCGCGCTGACGCTGCGCACGCTCGCGGGGCTGACCACGGCCGAGATCGCCCGCGCGTTCTTCGTGCCCGAGGCGACGATGGCCAAGCGGCTCGTTCGGGCCAAGGGCAAGATCGCGCACGCTCGCATCCCGTACCGAGTGCCGCCCGCGCACATGCTTCCCGAGCGCACCGGCGGCGTCCTCGCCGTCCTGTATCTGCTGTTCAACGAGGGATACAAGGCATCGGCAGGGCCGGATCTGGTTCGCACCGACTTGTGCGGCGAGGCGATCCGGCTCACCCGGCTGCTCGACGCGCTGATGCCGGACGAACCCGAAGCCGCCGGGCTGCTGGCGCTGATGCTGTTCCAGCACTCGCGACGTCTGGCGCGGGTCGACCGTGGCGGCGAGCTCGTGACGCTCGAGGACCAGGATCGTTCGCGCTGGGACCGCGACGAGATCGTCGAGGCGGCATCGCTGCTCGAGCGCGCGCTCGCGCGACAGAGCGCCGGGCCTTACCAGCTCCAGGCCGCGATCGCCGCGTGCCATGCCAAATCGCCTCACCCGGATGCCACCGACTGGGCGCGGATCGCGACCTTGTACGTGCGCCTGCTCGAAGTCATGCCGCAGCCGATCGTTGCGCTCAATCACGCGATCGCCGTTGCGATGGCCGAGGGTCCGGATCGGGGCCTCGTGCTGGTTGACGAGCTCGGTGCCTCGGGAGAGCTGAGCGGCTACCACCTGCTGCATGCGACGCGCGCGGACCTGCTCCGCCGACTCGGCCGCGGAGCCGAGGCGCGAGCCGCGTACCTGCAGGCGCTCGAACTCACGTCATCCGATGCCGAGCGGCGGTTCCTGACTAGACGCTTGGAGGAAACCGAGCCGGTGTAGCTTGTGCAGCATGACCCGGCGGTGGGATGACGACGAGCGCGGGCACGGCGTCGCGGACGCGCGTCAGCTCGTGGCCGGCGCGCGGGAGCTCGTCGCCGCGTTCGATGCACGCAATTGGGTGGCCGAGGATCCCGAGCTTCACCTCAAGCCACACGTCGATGCGTGGTTGCAGGCCGACGGACGTCTCGGGTTGACAAGCGCGTACAAGGACGACCTTGGCGCCTTCATCCTGGATCTCAACTGGCTCGGAGGGCCGGCTGGGCCGGGGGAGGTCCGCGCCGCCGTGTATGCGTTGATTGGCCAGTTTGCCGAGAGCGCAACGTATGTCCGCCAGCGCCGCGAGGCCAACGGCAGGCCCGTCCCGAAACTGCGCTTCGAGGTTGGCACGGGCGAGCTCGACGGCACATTTGCTTCCCACGGTCACACGGTCCTGATCAACGTCACGTAGTCCTGCTCCCCGCCGCGGCGGGGTCGAGCAACTGGCTCAACGACACCACCGCACCGGCCGGATCGGCGATCACGGTGTTCACGAAGCCAGGGACCTCGTGAGGCTCGACGATCACGCTGCCGCCAAGCTCGCGCGCGCGAGCCGCAGCCGATTCGGCGTCGTCGATCCAGAAGTCAACGTTCCACGCCGAGTCGCCCTCGCCCGCTGTCAGCACCGCGACCACGTCTCGCGGCACCGGCTGCTGTGGCTCGCCGCCCACATAGCCGGGCAGGCGAAAGAGCTCGACGCCGGGAGCGAAGAGCTCGGACTCCCAGCCGAAGACGTCGCGATAGAACGCCTTCGCGGCGTCGACATCGGCGGTGTCCAGCCTGCTCATCGCCCACGCCGACGGCTCGTTGAGGACCTGGGCGCCCTGTCGGTCGCGTGCCTCCCAGACGCAGAACACGGCTCCGGCTGGATCGGAGAGCACGGCCATTCTCCCGGCTGGATGGGCGTCGAATGGCTCGACGACGACGGTCGCGCCCGCAGCCCGGGCGCGGTGCGCGGTCGCGTTCGCGCTCTGCACCGCCACGTGCGTCGTCCACGCCGGGATCGCCGGCGCCCCGTTCGGCAGCGAGCTGATCCCGGCCACGTCGCGGCCGCGAATACGTGCAACGTGGTACTCGCCCGGGGGATCTCCCGGCATCGGCCCCGGGCCCGCGAACTGCCAGCCGAGCAGGGCGCCATAGAACTCGAGCGCCGCCGGGAGATCGGGCTGTGCCGTATCGACCCAACAGGGAACCCCGGGCGGATAGTGATCGCGGTTGCTCATGGCATCTCCTCTCTGCTGGACGTGTCCCTTAGATGGGGACATCCGACTCCTTAGTCGGTAATTCCAACTATAAGGTTGTTTTCTCCGATCTGTCAACTACAATTCGCACACATGAGCACGAAGCGCAGCTACGGAGACCCGTGCGGGATCGCGAGAGCCCTGGACCTGGTCGGCGAGCGCTGGGCGCTGCTCGTGGTCCGGGAGCTCTTGCTGGGACCCAAGCGGTTCACCGACCTGCGCGCCGGCCTCCCCCATGTCAGTGCCGACGTCCTCTCGCAACGGGTCCGGGAGCTCGAACAGGCCGGCGTCGTGCGCCGCGCCAAGCTGCCACCCCCGGCCGGCTCCCGCGTCTACGAGCTCACCGCCTGGGGCAAGGAGCTCGAGCCCGTGGTGATCTCGCTTGGCCGCTGGGGAAGCCGCGGGCCGTTTCCCGACACCGATATGCCGCTCGGCGCTGACTCCCTGGTGATCGCGCTCAACACGCTGTTTGACCGCTCGCTTGCCGACGGGCATGACTCCCAGATCGAGCTCGTCCTCGGAGAGGATCGCTTCCGCGCGAACGTCGCCGGCGGCGAGCTCGAGATCACCCGAGGCGCGGCGCAGCGCCCCAGAGCACGCATTCAAAGCGACCCTCCGACCCTGGCTGCGGCTCTATGGCATGGTCGGTCTCTCGACGACGGTGGGATCGTGATCGACGGCGACCGAGCCGTCGCCGAACGCTTCCTGGCGCTGTTCCCCGCGCCGCAGCCGGTGAGCTAGTCGCCGGTCTCGCTACGGTGGGGAGGTGCGGATCGCGACGTGGAACGTGAACTCGGTCAAGCAACGCGTGCCGCGGCTGCTGCCATGGCTCGACGAGCGTTCACCCGACGTCGTCTGCCTGCAGGAAACCAAGCTCGCCGACGACGCATTCGCTGAGCTGCTCGGCGACGAGTTGGCGGCGCGGGGCTATGAGAGCGCCCTCCACGGACAGGCGACGTGGAACGGCGTGGCGATCCTGTCGAAGGTCGGCCTCGACGACGTCGTGGCGGGGGTCGCGGGCGCACCCGGCTTCCCAGATCCCGAGGCGCGCGCCGTGTCCGCGACCTGCGACGGAATCCGAGTGGTGTCCGTGTACGTGCCCAATGGTCGCGAGCCCGACTCCGATCATTACCACTACAAGCTCGCTTGGCTGGCGGCGCTCAAGGAGATGATCGCAGCGGGGCCCGAGGCCACGATCGTGCTGGGCGACATGAACATCGCGCCGGCGGATGAGGACGTGTTCGACCCCGAGGCGTACGTCGGCCAGACGCACGTGACGCCCCCGGAGCGAGCAGCGCTCGCAGACCTGGAGTCGCTTGGCCTCCACGACGTGGTGCGAGACCGGTGGCCGGGCAAGCGGGTGTTCACGTACTGGGACTACCGCGCCGGGATGTTTCATCAGGATCTCGGGATGCGAATCGACCTCGTGCTCGCCTCAGACAGCGTCGCGGGACGGGTCAAGGCCGCCTGGGTCGATCGCCAGGCCCGCAAGGGCAGCGGCCCCAGCGATCACGCGCCGGTGATCGTCGACCTCGACGAGGCGCCGGACGGCGACATCGGGCCGGTGGTGCCGCCGCCGTCGGCGCCCGCCACCGGACGGGGCAAGGTCAAGCTTCCTCAGTCCCCGCCGGCCTGAGTTTCGCGGCTGGGGCGATCGCGGTCGCGCGACGGCTGCACCCGCTTGGGCTCGCCGGGCATCTTCGGGTAGTCGGGCGGATACGGCATGTCCCCCTGACCCCGGGCAGCGTCCTGCTCATACATGTCCAACAGCGGCTGGAGCGAGTGAGCGACGTCGTCGATCGCCGCGTGCTTGTCGCCGACGTGCGCGAACCTGGCAGGCATCGACGCGACGGTGAAGTCCTCAGGCGCGATGCTGTCGAGTTCGTCCCACGCGACCGGCGCCGAGACCGTCGCCCCGGGCTTGGGCCGCACGCTGTACGCCGACGCGATCGTCCGATCCCGCGCGTTCTGGTTGTAGTCGATGAAGATCCGCTCGCCGCGCTCCTCCTTCCACCACTTCGTCGTCACCCGGTCCGGGAGGCGCCGTTCCAGCTCGCGGCCGAACGCGATCGCGCCGTGACGAACGTCGGTGAAAGTCCACCGGGGCTCGATCCGCACGTAGATGTGGATGCCGCGGCCGCCCGAGGTCTTGGGAAACCCCGCATAGCCGAGCTCGTTCAGCAACCGCCGCGCCTCTGCGGCGACTTCGGCCGCGTCGGCGAAGTCGGTCCCGGGCTGAGGGTCGAGGTCGAGTCGCAGCTCGTCCGGGTGGTCGACGTCTTCGCGCCGTACTGGCCATGGGTGGAAGGTGATCGTGCCCATCTGCGCGGCCCAGCCGACGACTGCCACCTCGGTGGGGCAGACCTCGTCCGCCTCACGTCCGGAGGGAAACTGAATCTTCGCCGTCTGCACGTACTCAGGGGCGCCGCGCGGAATGCGCTTCTGGTAGAAGGCGTCTCCTCCCCCCTTCTCGCGCGTCGACAGCACGATGCCGGGATGCACGCCCTTGGGCCAGCGCTCGAGCGTCGTCGGTCGCCTTTGCAGCGCGCGCATGATCCCGTCCTCGACGGCCAGGTAGTACTCGACGATGTCGAGCTTGGTGACTTCGCGCGTGCGCTCCGTGCCCGGAAAGATCACGCGGTCGGGGTTGGTCACGCGGAGGTCGCGCCCCCCTGCATCGACGATCTTCTCCTCGGATTTGGCCGGCGTCACGAGTTCCTCCGTCCGTTCAGGGTGAGCAGGATCACCGCCAGGTCGTCTTCGAGGGCGTCGGTGCCATCGGGGAACAACTCCACGAGCATCGTGTCGATGGCCTGTTCGGGCGGGCGATCGAGCAGCGTCGGGGGGTCGATCTGCGGAACCAGTTCGTCGAAGCCAAGCCGGCCACGGCGTTGAAGAGGCCGACGTTCGGTGAGCCCGTCGGTGAACAGCATGACCGCCGCTTCGGCTGGCACATCCACGTCGCGCACGGGCCATGTCGACGGACCCCCCAGCCCCAGCGCCGGCCCGTGAACGCGATTGAGCGCGGTGACCGATTCGCGCGTGATCAACAGGGGCGAATCGTGACCCGCGCGGACAATCCGAAGCTGTTGTGCGTCGGGCTTGACCTCCACGAGGCAGACCGTCGCCATCTTGCTGGCTTCGCGATCGGCCTGATCGACGAGCAGGCGATCGAGCATCGGCGGGATCGACTCGAGCGCGACATCGGCCTGGACGGCACCGAGCCACGCCGCACGGAGCATCGCCCCGGTTCCCGCGGCCGCTGGACCGTGCCCCGTGACGTCGCCGATCAGCATTGAGAGCGACCCGTCGGACCTCTCGGCAACGCCGATGAAGTCGCCGCCCAGCAGCATCGTGTTGACGGTCGGCCGGTAGCGCCAGGCCAGCCGCCATCGCTGGTCGAGCTTCATGCGCGGCACCAGCGCCTGCTCGAGTTGTCGCAGCAGCTGCTTTGAGATGTCCCTGATCGAGGTCGAGATCAGCAGCCCGGTCTCGGTCTGCAGCGGGCTGAGGCTGATCTCGGCGAGAAACTCGCTTCCGTCCGCGCGCCGCGCGACCAGGTCGACGCCCGCGCTCAGATCGGGGGCCTTCGGGTTGGACGTGAAATCCATGCGCTGTGCAAGCAGTCGCTCGCGAAACTCGCGCGGCAGCAGCATTGCGATGTCCTGGCCGACCATCTCCGGGCGCGAGTAGCCGAACAGCTCCTCGGCGCGGACGTTGACGAACACGATCGAGCCTTGATCGTCGAGGATCACCATCGCGTCCGGGGCGGACTCCATCAGCCCGCGAAACTGCTGCTCGGCATCGCGCAGGGCCTGCTCGCCTTGCACGCGCTCGGTGATGTCGGAGTTCAGCTCGATCACGGCCACGGGATTGCCGTCGGCGTCGCGGACGAGGGCCTGCCGCGAGGACACGATGATCTGCCGGCCGTCCTTGCGGCGATGGCGAAGCTGGCCGTCCCAGCGTTCATCGCGCATCAGCGCTGCGTCGACCGCCTCGCGCGAGTCGGGAAATTCGGTTGCCAGGAGCTCGTGGGTCACGTGGCCATAGACCTCGTCGCCGGCGTATCCGTAGATTTCCTGCGCCTCGCGGTTCCAGTACGTGATCGAGCTGTAGCGAGGGTCTCGTACGAGGATCGCGTCGTGGGCGAGCTCCAGCAGCTGCCGCTGCTGGTCGAGCTCTTCTCGCAACAAGTCGATGTCGCTGATGCGGTGCGTCAGGCAGACCCCGCCAACTACCGATCCGCTGGCGTCGCGCACCGGCGCGATGTCGATCCGCCGGCGGTGGGCGTCCTCCCCCGGCCAATCGTCGGTCAAGTGCTGCTTGTCCTCGAGCACGCGCTCGAACAGCGGCCGGCATCTGTCGCGCAGCTCCTCGGCGTCCGGTCCGGACATCGCCACGACCTCGGCCTGATCGTCGAACGCGACCACCGAGGCGTCCGGAAGCTCGCGCACTACGACCGCCAGCACCGCGTTGACTGAAAGCTCGGCCATCCTCCCCTCCACGCGGGATCCATTACGGGTCGCGACGGCGACGGAGTGTAGCCGCGGGCCCGCGACGGCCGACCGCCCGCCTAAGGTTGACCGGTGTCCTGTAGTCGATTGGCGGCGGTGGCCGCGGCGGTCATCGCGGCCCTGGCCCTGCCGGCCTGCGGAAGCCAGAGCTCCTCGTCGGCGAGCTCGACCAGCACGACCGGCTCGACGTCCACCTCCACTGCCACCGCCGGCCACCGGCGTGCCGCGCGGCCTCGACGCCGGCGTCGCCCCGCCCACCATCCCGCACTCGCCGCGCGACCCGCTGCGCTGCCCGTCTCGCATGCGAGCTCGACCGTCGTACAGCCTCAGCCCGATCCCGGCTCCTGCCATGCGACAGGCTCGGGCAAGTTCTCCGAGCCCGACCCGTCCTGCACTCCCGGCGCCCTCAACCCCGCCGTGACGCAAGCGACCATCGGTCAGACGATCTGCATGAGCGGCTACAGCGAATCGGTTCGCCCAACCGAGCACATCACCGCCAAGGAGAAGCTGGCGAGCATGGCGGCCTACGGCGACAGCGGATCGCCGAGCGACTTCGAATACGACCATCTCGTCTCGCTCGAACTGGGTGGAGCCGCCAACGATCCCCGCAACCTCTGGCCGGAGCCGGGAAGCTCGCCCAATCCAAAAGACCCGGTCGAGAATGCTCTGCATCGCCTCGTGTGCTCCGGGCAGATGCCGCTGGCCCAGGCGCAGAAGATCATCGCGACGGGCTGGATCGCGTATTACCGGAGCCATCAACAGTCCGCGCAGGCGTCGCCCTCGACGCCCGCGTCGTCGGGCGCCCCTGACAAGCCGATATCGGAGATCAACTGCTCGGATTTCGCGACGCACGCCGCCGCGCAGCAGTGGTTCGATCACCACGGCGGCTCGGCGCGTAACGACGTCGCCGGCCTGGACGGCGATCACGACGGGTTGGCCTGCGAATCGCTCCCCTAGGACCGGCGCCGCGCGAGCAGACGCGCGACGTCGCCCTCGGCCTGGTCGACACGGCTCGCGATGATCCCCGCGAGCACTTGCATGAACCTCAGCTCTTCGTCGCCGAGACCGTCCTTGGGCTGGCTGCTCGCACAGCACAGGGTTCCGTGCACGCGGCCGTCGGCCAGCATGACCGGGACGCCGACGTAGGCACCGATCGTCCGCGTGGCGATCAGATCGCGCACGGCCGGCTCGACTCGCGTATTGGGCACGATGCTGGGCATCTCGCCGCTCAACATGTGCCTGCAATACGTCTGCTCGATCGGTACGACGAGGCCCTCGGACAGCCCGAGGGCGGCGGTGTCACCGACCAATGCGTCGATCGTCTGCTGCTGGGGGTCGATCGTCGTGATGTACGCGGCGTCCATGCACAGGCGCTCACGCGCGGCGGTGAGCGCCTGCTCGACGACGTCCTGTTCCTGAGCGACCTCGATGCGACGCAACATCTCGGCGAAGTCGTCAGAAGCGTGTCTGGCGTCGGTCCACTCCACAGCCCGATTAAATCAATGACCGGGTCGGACGACGAGCGTAATCTTTATATCGACCGGGGACGAATCAGGGCGGGGGCCAAAGTTTGTGGGGAGTTGACGGGATCGTGCACAAGCCAGTGATCGATACGCCTGTGACAGCGCTCGAGCTGCTCGAGAGGTCGGTACAGCTCGAGGTGCTCGATCGTTCGCTGTCGGCGGTCGCCACCGGGCCCGCGGGACAGCTTGTGCTGCTGAGAGGCGAGGCAGGGGTTGGCAAGACCGCATTGGTGCGTCGGTTCTGTGACGCCCAGGAGCCCCCCACGAGGATCCTGTGGGGCGCGTGCGAAGCGCTGTTCACGCCCCGCGACCTGGGGCCGTTTGTCGACATCGCCCAGACCGTCGGAGGCGAGCTCGAGGAGCTCGTGCGGCGCGGCGGCCTCCCACACGAGGTGCTGTCGGCCCTGGCCCGGGACGTCGAAGCCGCATCGCCGACGGTGCTGGTGCTCGAAGACCTGCACTGGGCCGACGAGGCCACGCTCGACGTTCTCAGGCTTCTGGGCCGTCGGCTGGACCGTTTCTGCGCGCTGGTCGTGGCGACCTATCGCGACGACGAGCTCGAGGACGGGCATCCGCTTCGCATCGTCCTCGGCGAACTCGCAAGGGCGCAACGCGTGCAGCGTGTGGATCTGGCCCGACTGTCGCGCGACGCGGTGGCGGCGCTCGCACAGCCGCACGGCATCGACTCCAACGAGCTCTACCGCACGACCGGGGGCAACGCATTCTTCGTCTCCGAGGTCTTGGCGGCCGGTGCCGACGATGTCCCGTCGACAGTGCGCGATGCTGTGATGGCGCGCGCGGCACGGATGAGCGACGAGGCGATGGCCGTGCTGGAGGCGCTGGCGGTGGCGCCGCCGGCCGCGCAGATCGCCGTACTCGAGGCAATCGCCGGCGGCGACCTGCAAGGCCTCGAGGAGTGCATCGGCGCCGGGATGGTCGTGCCGGCACAGGCCGGCGTGGCGTTTCGGCACGAGCTCGGCCGCCTCGTGATCGAGGAGTCGATGGCTCCCAACCGTCGGGTGGCACTGCATGCCCGCGCGCTGCACGCACTCGAAGGGTCATCCGACTTCGCCCGTCTCGCCCATCACGCCGAGGCGGCGGGAGACACCGGCGCCGTGCTGCGTTTCGCACCGGAGGCAGCGCGGCGCGCGTCCGCCGTTGGAGCGCATCGCCAGAGCGCGGCTCAGTACGCGCGGACCTTGCGCTTTGCCGACGCGATCGAGCCTGCGGCCAAGGCCGATCTGCTCGAGCACCGAGCGTTCGAATGCATGGTGAGCGACCAGATCGACGAGGCGATCGATTCGCTGCACACCGCGCTCGCGCTCAGGCGCCAGGTGGGCGACGCGCGCGGCGAGGCCGAGGCGCTGTACCTGCTTTCCAACGTGCTCTGGTGCCCCGGCCGGGTCGACGAGGCCACCCAGGCGGCGCGCCGTGCGGTCGACGTGCTCGAGGGGATGCAGCCGAGCCGAGAGCTGGCGATGGCCTACAGCCGCTTCGCGCAGCTATGCATGGACGCCGAAGATCTCGAGCACGCCTTGACCTGGGGAGCTCGCGCGATCGAGCTCGCCGAGGGGCTGGGTGAGACCGATGTGCACGTGGACTCGCTGATCAGCGTGGCGATCGCCCGCTGGCTGTCCGGGGACGACGGCGGCCGGGAGGAGCTCGAGCGCTGCCTGGTACTGGCCAGAGATGTCGGGCTCGACGACCGCGTCGGGCGGATCGAGGTGAACCTCGTGTGGGTCACGCGGCGACGGCGGGAGTACGTCGAGGCCTACGCGTACCTCGAGCCGGCCCTTCGCTCGGCGAGCGACCTCGGCATGGAGCTGTGGCGCGGCTACCTGCTCGCCTACAGGGCGCAGATGGAGCTCGACCTGGGCCGCTGGCAGGAGGCTGTCGACTCCGCCGCGCTCGTGCTGCGCGAGCCACGCCGGTCGCGGATCCCACAGCTCACGGCGCTTGCGGTGCTCGGCCGTGTGCGTGCGCGCCGCGGCGACCCCGACGTGTGGCCACCGCTTGACGAGGCGCTGTCGCTCGCGACCCGCAGCGAAGAGCTGCAGGCGAGCGAGCCCGTGGCCGTGGCGCGAGCCGAGGCGGCGTGGCTGGAAGGCGACCGTCGCGGCGTCGAGCACGCAACCGAGGCGGCTTTGGACCTGGCACGCAGCCGCCGGTCGCCGTGGGTCGTGGCGGAAATTGCCGCGTGGCGCAGGCGTGCGGGCATCGTCGACGAGCTCTCGCCGGGCGAGGCCGCCGGACCCCACGCGCTCGAAGTCGCCGGCGAATGGGCCCAGGCTGCGGCGCGATGGCAGCAGCTCGGATGCCCGTACGAGGCCGCGCTGGCGCTCGCCGAGACGGATGATCGGCGCGCTCAGCGCACGGCGGTGGGCGCGCTTCAGGCGCTCGGCGCCAAGCCCGCTGAGGCGATCGTCGCGCGACGGCTGCGCGACCGTGGGGTGCGGGACCTGCCGCGAGGTCCCCGTGCCAGGACGCGCTCCAATCCCGCCGGTCTGACCACGCGCGAGCTCGAGGTGCTGACGCTGCTGGCCGAGGGATTGCGCAACGCCGATATTGCTGAGCGCCTGGTCGTCTCGGCCAAGACGGTGGACCACCACGTCTCCGCGATTCTGCGCAAGCTCGGCGTGCGGACGCGCTCGGAGGCGGTCGCGGCCGCGTGGCGGCTGGACCTGGTCGTGTCCGACCGCGGGGCCGTCAGTCCAGACTCGTGAGCAGCCGCCGCGCCGCCGCGCGGCTGACGGTCAATGACCTGTCGGCGATCCCGATCTCCTGGATCTCTCCGTGGCGGACCTTGAGCACGCCGATGCTGCGGCCGGCCGCCACCAGGTACCACGTGTTCGCCCCGACGTGGAACCCGCGCCCGGGCCGCAGGCGACCTTTGACCTTCGCCAGCTTGGTCTGAGGCTTGACGCCGTTGAGCGAGTAATGCCGATTGGCGGTTAGCGCGAGGATCACCCTGCCGCGAACCTGTCTGCGCAGCTTCGGTGACAGCTTGCCGAGCATGCCCGACGACGGGTAGGCAACCCGGATCCCGTTCGGGGTCAGGCAGAAGAAGTCCATGTTGCGGTGACCGCGCGTGGTGCTGTGCGCGAACGCGCGGCGCGCGCGGGCCCTTGTCATCCCGAGCCTCACCGGCCCAAGCGAGGTGCCCGCCAGGCGTCCGGTGGCCGCAGGACAACCGGCCCGAGCTGCAGGCCCCGTCCCGGACGGCCACACGCCGTTGTCGACCCGCACCACGTAGAACCCGGTGCCGCCGTCGCTGTACCAGATCTCGTGGCGCGCGACGTCGAACGCCGGCTGCGACATCGCGTAGTCGCTCTCGCTGTAGCCGGTCTCGGTGTTCGGCGTGGTGGGCGCCACGAAATAGCCGATCTCCTTGGGATGCACGAGATCGCTGATGTCGAACAGACGCAGTCCGGAGGCGATGAACGAGCAGGCGACGATCTTTGGATTGGGGCCGCGCGGGATGTTGCAGTAATGCGCCGCGTACCCCTGCGCTGGGCTGAGCGTGCCGGGGTCGCCGTTGGCAGCCGCGTGGTCGGCGGCCTGGTCGACCTGCAGGCGCAGGTTCGCCACCACGAACGGCTTGGTCTCGTCGGAGATGTCGATGATCCGCGCGGCGCCGACGGCATTGGGGTCGCCGGTCGGGTTCAGCGTGGCCTGCGTGTACTCGTCGAACTCCAGCACATACGGATGACCGTTCTCGGTGAACGGGATCGCGTTCTGGGGGATCGACGCCGACGTCCAGGTCAGGCGGCTGATCTCCTTGGCCTGGGGATTGGGGTCGCGCGCCTGGATCTGGCTCGTGTCGAGGATCAGCATGTCGCCGCCGTTCGGGTCCGCGATGTAGGCGCGGTTGCCGTCGTCGCTCAGCGTCATCCCGTGGGCGAGGATGTTGCCCTGCCAGATTGCCCGCGGGTGCTTGGGGTCGGTCACGTCGATCGCGGTGATCGACGGCAGCGCCGTGCTCGTGGCGTAGAAGGTCTTGCCATCGGGCGAGAAGCCGCTCTCGTGTCCGAAGCGCGCAACGAGCGAGGTCGAGTCGAGCACCGGGTGGCGGCAGTCGGCGTGCACGTCGTAGATCGACACCAGCCCCGGCTCGGTCGCGGGGTTGCCGTTGACCGCCGCCAGCAGGCCGCGGGCCGTGTTCAGGTTCAGCGACTCGTGCGGCGTCATCATCGGCAGCTCGGTCAGCGTGTCGGTCTGGACCGGATGCGTCGGGTCGGTCATGTCGAGCACGGCGACGCCCAGCGACGGTCCGGCAGCGTTGACGCCGTTGGTCGGAAACAGCAACGCCGTGTCGTAGAACGCGCACACGTGGCCTTGTTGGTCGACATAGCGAAACACCTTGAAGCCGCCCGACGTGCCCTGATGCGAGATCTCGGTCATGTTGCACGACAGGCCGTTGACGCCGGATCCGGCCGGAACGCGCCCGTCCACTCCTGGCTCAGGGTGCGATCCGGGGCCGCACTTCACCAGCGGCGTGGCGACCAGCGGCGGCTCCGCGCGCTTTGCCGTCGCCACCTTGTCGGGGGTCTGGCCCGCGCCCTGGCTCAGGGCCAGCAGGTCGTTGTCGCCGCCGTTTAGGCCGGGGAGCGTCACCGCCCCGGCAGCGGTCAAGATCGACAGCACCAGCGCCACCGAGGCGATCGACCCCAGCGCTATTTCGACCACCCGCCTGCGACGTCGTGACATCTCCCACCTCCCGTGGAACCCGTACCGCGCGGCACGCTACCAGCGGATCCCCGCCCGGCGCGCCGGTTGTCCTCAGACGGCGATGCGCTCGAGGTCGGCAGTCCCGACGATCTGCTGCAGCGCCGCTACGTGCCCCTCGAACGCGGCCCGGCCGGCATCCGTCAGTCGCGCGCGCACACGACGGCGACGATCGCGCACCGGACGGTCGATGCTCACATAGCCGGCGTCCTCGAGCGTCGAGAGCTGCTTTGAGAGCGCCGAGTCCGACAGCTCGAGCTGGGCGCGCAGAAACGCGAACTCGGCCCAATCGGCGGATGCGAGCAGAGCGACGAGCGACAGCCGGGTGCCCGGATGGATCAGCTCGTCGAACCTGGGCGCGGTCACGACGCCCCGGCTTGTGTAGCTCGACGCCGGACCCATGCGAGCAACTGGGGCCCGCCGAGCACGATGATCACTGCGACGAACACGCTTGCGATCGTCACCGGATGGCGTGCTCCGTCGGCGGACGCCGCGAGCGCGCCGGCGATCGTCACGACGGCGAGCGACGCCACGCAGCCGATCACCAGCCGCGCGGTGCGACGCCCGGTCAGCTCCTCGGAGACGCTCAGCTTGTGCGTCCGATGGCGGCCGCTGGCAACCTTCGGGGCGACGGCGGCGTGCACGGCGCCGAACAGCAGGGTCGCTGCTGCCGTCAACCACGGGTGCTTGAGATCGGTGATGTAGCCGAGCGCGATCCAGCCCAGCGCCAACCCCCACCAGTACCAGCGCGGCAGGTCGATCTCGTCGATTACGCGGCGACGACCGCGGTCGATCGTGTCCAGAGCGGCGCGAGCTTCTTGTGGTGTGATCTGTGTTTGCATATGCTCTCTTTCCAGGTAGGAAAGTCAGCGTAGACTTTCCTACTGGGAAAGTCAAGGCACATGGACCCGAAGACGCCAGTCAATGACGCAGCAGACGACGCCGCATCGGCTGTCTGGGACCAGGTGCTCAAGGACGGGCATGGATCGCTGGTCCGGGCCCGGCATGTGTTCCGCTATCTGCCGTCGTCGCCGCGGTGCAAGCTCTGCAACAACCCGTTCGGCGGCATGGGCGGCCGCGTGCTCCGCGTCGCCGGCTTCCGGCAGTCGCGTAAGAACCCCAACCTCTGCACGCGCTGCTGCGACTCGCTGCCGGCAGGCGGCGCCGAAGTGGACATCGCCGTGCTGTTTGCCGACATTCGCGGCTCCACCGGGCTCGGCGAGCGGACCGTCGCGACCGACTTTGCGGCTCTGCTCAACCGCTTCTACGCCACCGCGACGCACACGCTGCTTGCGCACGACGCGGTGATCGACAAGCTGATCGGCGACGAAGTGATGGCGTTCTTCGTCCTCGGCATCACGGGCGCGGACTATCGCCGCCGAGCCGTGGAGGCGGGGCTGGACCTCTTGCGGGCGGTGGGCTACGGCACCGAGTCCGGGCCCTGGATCGAGCTCGGTGTCGCCGTCAACGCGGGCGTCGCGTACGTGGGAAACGTCGGCTCAGACGTGGTCGATTTCACCGCGCTCGGTGATCCCGTCAACGTCGCCGCGCGCATGCAGCAGAGCGCCGCGGCCGGCGAGCTGCTCGTCGCCGACGGGGTCGATGACGGCCTCGCGGCGGGGGCACCCCGCCGAAGGCTGTCGCTGCGCGGGCGTGAGCAGCCCGTCGACGCGGTCGTCCTCAGCGCCTGAAATCCGGCGCGGGTCCCGACACGCCGGACTGGGTAGCCACTATCGGTGAGCCCCCGCGAGGACCCCTCCGCGACCCTGACTAGCCGGCGAAGCGTCGAGCGAACGCAGAGCACCGCCCATGCCAGCCGCCGCACCGTGTTGATTGCCCTTGTGGCCAACGCGATCGTGACGGTCACAAAGCTCGCCGGCGGTCTCGTCAGCGGATCCGCCGCGCTGCTCGCCGAGGCTGCACACTCGGTGGCGGACACGACCAACCAGGGGTTCCTGCTGGCGTCGATCTCACTGTCTCAGCGAGACCCCACCCCCGACCAGCCGTTTGGGTATGGACGTGCTCGGTTTCTGTGGACGTTCATCGCCGCCGTCGCGATGTTCGTGGCGGGCGCGCTGTTCGCGATCGGGTACGGCGTCTACCAGCTGCTTTCCGCCCCAGAATCAACCCGGTTCGCCGCCGCGTACATCACGTTGGCTATTGCGGGGGTCGCAGAGGGCGCCTCCTGGATGCGCGCCGTCCGTCAGACGCGCCGCGAGGCCGGCGAGGCGGATCTCGCGCTGCTGCGCTACGTGCGCTCGAGCCGAGACCCCAACGTGAAGATGGTCTTGTTCGAAGACACGGCGGCGCTGATCGGGATCGCGCTCGCCCTGGTCGGGATCGTGGCTGATCAGGTCACGGGATCCACCGTGTTCGACCCGGCAGCATCGATTGCCATCGGCATCCTGCTGGTCGGCGTCGCAGGCTGGATGGGCCACGATACCGCCGAGCTCCTGATCGGCGGCGCGGCCCGGCCCGACGAGCGCAAGGCGCTGTGGCGCGCGCTCGAGGGGTTCGATCAGGTCGACTCGGTCGTCGAACTGCTGACGATGACGCTCGGCCCGAACTCGCTGCTGGTCGCGGCGCGGGTCGACCTGGCGCACGGTCTGGACGAGGACGACATCGAGCAGCTGTCCGATGAGATCGACAAGCAGCTGAGCCAGGTGGTCCCCGATGTCACCGAGGTGTTCCTCGACGCGACCACTGCGCCACGTGGCGGCAGGTCCCTAGACGGTCGTGACGTAAGCTCGAAGTAGAGCTGCCCACGACTCGAAGGAGGCCTGCGATGAGATACGTCAACCTCGGCGCCACCGGCCTGCGCGTCTCGCGCATCTGCTTGGGGATGATGAGCTACGGCAAGCACGAGAGCCGTGAGTGGACGCTCGACGAGAAGGGCGCCGAGCCAATCGTGCGCCGCGCAGTAGAAGGCGGGATCACGTTCTTCGACACAGCCGACGTGTACAACGGCGGGCAGAGCGAGGTGATCACCGGCAAGCTCCTGCGCAAGCTGTTCGAGATGCGCGAGGAGTACGTCGTCGCAACCAAGGTCAACGGCCAGACGATGCCCGGCGAGAACGGCCGCGGCCTCTCACGCAAGCACATCATGGCCTCGATCGACGCCTCCCTGCAGCGCCTCGAGCTCGACTACGTCGACCTGTATCAGATCCACCGCTGGGATCCGCGAACCCCGATCGGCGAGACGATGGACGCGCTGCATGACGTGGTGAGGGCCGGCAAGGCCCGTTACATCGGCGCCAGCAGCATGTACGCGTGGCAGTTCGCCAAGGCCCAGGCCGTCGCGAGCACGCGCTTCGTGTCGATGCAGAATCACTACAACCTCGTCTACCGCGAGGAGGAGCGCGAGATGATCCCGCAGTGCCTCGACCAGGGCGTCGCGGTGCTGCCGTGGAGCCCGCTCGCGCGGGGACTGCTCGCCGGCAACCGCACGCGCGGCGGCGAGCGCCTCACCACACGCGCGAACACCGACGCGTTCGCGGATTCCCTGTACAAGCCCGAGACGGACTTTGCCGTCGTCGATCGGGCGACCGAGGTCGCTGGCAGGCGCGGCGTCCCAAGCGCCCAGCTCGCGCTCGCCTGGCTGCTTCAGAAGCCGGGCGTCACCGCTCCGATCGTCGGCGCCACCAAGCTCGAGCACCTCGAAGACGCGCTGGCCGCCGAGAAGCTGACGCTCAGCGAGGCCGAGGTCTCAGAGCTCGAGGAGCCCTACGTGCCGCACGCGATCTCCGGGCACTAGTTGCCGTTGCCGTTGGCGGTGACCGTCACGGGCACGCCGCTCGCGAGCGTCTGGTAGACGACGCAATAGCGCTCGGTCAGCTTGAGCAGCGTCGCGAGCTCGTCGTCGGGCACGGACGGGAGCTCGAAGCTCAGGCGGATCTCGCGAAAGCCGACCGGGGCGTCGCGGTCGACCGCCAGGGTCCCGCGGAAGTCGAGGTCGCCCTCGGCAGTCACGCGCGCACCCTCGAGCGGGATCTCGCGGTTGGTGGCGACCGCCTTGAGGGTGACCCCGGCGCACGCGACGAGCGCCTGCAGCAGCATGTCGCCCGAGCAGGCCAGAGTCCCGTCGCCGCCGCTGGCGGGGTGCAGTCCAGCTTCCACCAGCGCCCGGCCCGTCTGCACCGAGCACGAGACCGCGGTCGCGTCGACGTCGCCCGACGCGGTCATCGTCACCACCGCCGCCTCGGGATCGTCGCGGTAGCGGCTCTTCAACGGCGTCTGCAGCGCCTGCAATTCCTCACGGCTCATACCCATGTCTCCTCACCGGTCGTGATCTCGCCAGAGGCTAGATGAAGCCGATTGCGCAAATTTGTTAGCGCCGAATCAGCTGGGGTAGCCGCGCGAGCGGCCGGCAGTACGTCCGCTGCCGGCTTTCCTGAGGAGAGGAGAGCAGATGGCAGATCGAGTTGCCCGCGTCGTATGGGAAGAGCCGCGGCGCCGTATCGGCTTCGGAGCAGGACTCGCGGCGGCGATCGTCGCGGCGGTGCTCCTGACCGGAGTGCTATCGACGGGCTCAACGTCAGCCCGGTCGCTCCCGGCAACGGGGCGGGCCGCGCAAGCGAGCGCGATCAATCGCCAGGTCAACGCGCTGATCGCGAAGATGACGGTGCAGGAGAAGTTCGGCCAGCTCACGATGGCCGGCCCTGATGGCGCGAACGGGACGCCCGGACCGAAGCTGCTGGCAGGAGCAAAGAACGGCACGATCGGCACGGTCCTCGACCTGGTCGGCGTCGACAACATCAACCAGGCCCAGCAGGCCGCGCTGCAGTCGCGCCTGAAGATCCCGCTGATCTTCGGCCTCGACGTGATCCACGGCTACAAGACGATGTTCCCGGTGCCGATCGGCGAGGCCTCGACCTGGGACGCCGCCACCGTCCGGCACGACGAGGCCGTGTCAGCCTCCGAGGCGACCGCCGATGGGATCAAGTGGACGTTCAACCCGATGGTCGACATCAGCCGTGACCCGCGCTGGGGACGAGTGGTCGAGGGAGCCGGCGAGGATCCATTCCTGGGCTCGGCGATCGCCGCCGCGAAGGTGCGCGGCTACCAGGGCAACGACTTCAGCGCGCCGAACAAGATGGCCGCCACGGTCAAGCACTTCGCGGGCTACGGCGCCCCCGTCGCGGGCCGCGAATACAACACCGTCGACATGTCCTTGCAGCAGTTCGACAACGACTACGCGCCTCCGTACAAGGCCGCGGTCGACGCGGGTGCGGCGACGGTGATGAGCGCCTTCAACTCCTTCAACGGCGTTCCCGCGAGCGCCAACCCCGAGCTGCTGCAGACGATCCTGCGCCAGGAGTGGGGATTCGGCGGCACCGTGGTCAGCGACTACCAGGCCGTACAGGAGCTGATCGACTTCGGCTACGCCGCCAACGAAGCCGACGCCGCGAGGCTGGCGCTGCTCGGAGGCGTAGATATCGAGATGGCGGTTCAGGTTCCCAGTCAGTACTCGACCTACCTGAACAACGGCCCCACGCTTCTGCGCCAGCACAAGATCTCGATCACGCAGGTCAACAACGACGTCCGGCGGGTGCTGACCCTGAAGTACCTGGCCGGCATGTTCGACCACCCGACCACCAATCCCAACCGCGTCGGTAAGGCAGAGCTGACGCCGGCCAACCTGGCCGCGGCCCGCACGAGTGCGGACAAGTCGATGGTCCTGCTCGAGGACCACCAAAAGGCCCTGCCGCTGAGCACGAGCACGCCGTCGGTCGCGGTCGTCGGACCGCTTGCCGACGACGCGGCAGACCAGCTCGGGCCCGACCAGCCGATCGGTTACGACGTCACCAAGGGCAAGGTGGTCACGGTCCTGCAAGGGATCAAGGCCGCGGCCCCTGGGGCCACGGTGACCACCGCCCAAGGCTGTGACACCGCGTGCACCGACACCAGTGGCTTTGGCGCGGCGGTCGACGCTGCGAAGGCCGCGGCCGTGACCGTGGTCGCGGTCGGCGAGCCGTTCACCGACAGCGGCGAAGCATCGTCGCGCAGCGACATCTCGCTGCCGGGCCAGCAGCTCGCGCTCGTGCAGGCGATCGCGGCGACCGGCAAGCCCTACGTGGTCGTCCTGATGAACGGGCGGCCGCTGACGATCCCGTGGCTGGCCGACAACGCGCCGGCGCTGCTCGAGGCCTGGTATCCCGGGACGGAAGGAGGCGACGCGGTGGCCGACGCGCTGTTCGGGAAGATCGATCCCGGCGGCAAGCTGCCGATGTCGTTCCCGCGCAACGTCGGGCAGATCCCGATCTCCTACAACGAGCTGCCCACGGGCCGGCCCGCCGACCCAAACAACAAGTACACGTCGAAGTACCTCGACGTCGACAACACCCCGCAGTTCCCGTTCGGGTACGGGCTGTCCTACACCACGTTCTCGCTGTCGAACCTGCACCTGTCGAGCACTCACATCGGCCGTAATGGGTCGGTCACAGTCAGTGGCACGCTGACCAACACGGGCTCGACCGCAGGTGACGACGTGGCGCAGGTGTACGTGCACGAGAGTGACACCAGCATCCTGCAGCCGGTGCGCCGGCTGGAGGGATTCAAGCGGGTGACACTCGGCCCGGGACAGAGTCGCACAGTGTCGTTCACGCTCGGTCCGCAGCAGCTTGGCTTCTACAACGATCAAGGTCAGTTCGGCGTTGAGCCAGGACCGTTCGACGTGTGGCTCAGCGACAGCTCCGTCGGCGGGCTGCACTCGATGTTCACGATCGGGTGAGTGCTGTGCGATCGCGGCTGTTGACCGTGATCGCGGCGGTGGCCGCCGCCGGGCTGCTCCTCGCAGCGTCGGCGGTGGCCGCACGCCCGCAGGCACTGAGCGCGCACCAGCGCTCGGTGCTACGGGGCATCGCGCGCGATACCTGGCGGTTCTACGCCACCGACGTCGACCCGGGCACGCACCTGCCGCTCGACAACCTCGGGCCGGGGGCGACGCGAGGCACCTACACCTCGGCCGCCAACATCGGGGTGTATCTGTGGGCCGTCGTCGCCGCTCGCGACCTGGGCCTGATCACCACCTCCAGGGCCCGGCAACTCGCAGGATCGACGCTCGACGAGGTCTCCAAGCTCAAGCGCTTCGACGGCTTCCTGTACCAGTGGTACGACACCGCCAACGGCCGCGTGCTCGAGAACCCCGGGCAGCCCGACTGCACGTCGACCACGCCGGCGACGGACAACTGCTGGTTCCTCTCAGCCGTGGACAACGGGTGGTACGCGTCCGGGCTGGTCGAGGTGCGCCAGGCGTTGCCGAGTCTGCGGGCAACCGCGAGCCGGTTGCTGAGCGCGATGAACTTCAGCATCTTCTACGACGATCGCGCCCAGACTGACTGCAACACGAACGCCGACATCACTGGCAACCAGCCGACCGGGCAGATGTACGGCGGCTACTACGTCGACCAGGGGCCGGCCGGCTACCACAATGGCGCGCTGTACAGCGATCCTCGGATCGCGATGTACATGGGCATGGGTCTGCATCAGATGCCCGGCGACGTCTGGTGGCGTACGTGGCGGACGCTACCGCCCCAGCGGTGCGCGACCGACCCGGATTTCTCATGGCAGGGTCAGTGGCCCGTTCCGGGCTACTGGCAGACCTATACCGATCCGCAATCGGGGAAGCGCTTCAACGTCTGGGAGGGCCACTACACATACCCCGGCACCTCGCTCACATACGTTCCGACCTGGGCCGGCGGGATGTTCGAGGGTGAGATGGCAAACCTCGTCGTCCCCGAAACCAGCTGGGGCACCCACAGCCTCGGCCTCGACGACGTGCGCTGGGCGCAGGTCCAGGAGCGCTACGCGACCCAGACGCTGCACTTCCCCGTGTGGGGACTGTCGCCGTCGAGCACCGCCGACGACAGCGGCGGCTACGGCGGCTACGGCGTCGAGGGGCAGGCGCTGCCCGCGGGCGAGGGCTTGTCGCAATGCACGACGTGCGGCACCGAGGGCACCGTCTCGCCGCATGCGTCGGCGATCGCGCTGCCGGTGATTCCCCGGATGGCCTACGAGAACATCGAGGCGCTCCGCAGTCGCTATCCCGGCGTCTACAGCGCCGACGGCGGCTTCTACGACGCGGTCAACCCGGTCACCTGCGCGGTCGGCCATCGCCGACTGGTGCTCGACCAGTCGATGATCATGGCCGCGCTCGACAACGTCCTGCACGATGGCGCGATGCAGCGCTACTTCGCGCGCGACCCGGTGTCGTGGGCCGCGCGTCTGTACCTATCGGACGAGACGATGTCGATCGGCTGAGCGCCGCCTACCAAGGCGAGCAAACGCAGGCCTTGGCAGGCATATCTCAGCCCGTGATGTGCTCGTCGGTGATGAAGATGCCCTGACGCTCTCGCTGCATCCGGGCGAGCCGGCCGCCGGCCGCCCCGAGGAACATTCCGATGATCGCGGTGATCACCGCCAGCAGCGGCGGAAAGCTCCCCAGTGAAACCTTCGCCGTGTTACCGATCAGCCCGTGGACGACCAACAGGCCGATGCCGTAAAACAGACCGCCGAAGAAGCCGCGGTCGGCACCGCCCCACCCATCGCGATGCTCGAAGCCTGCGACGAACCCGCCGACGGCCGCCAAGACGGCGACGATCCAATAGGCGAGCGGCGAGACGCCGATCAGCACGCCTTGTAGCGCTCCCAGCGAGAACGGGATCACCCCGCCGAGGACGATCTGCACGGGCCGCGGGCGATCGCGGAACAACACCGGCGAATAGTTCATGACAGCACCCTCCAATTCCTCGGAGGGAACCCTAGTACTTCCCGCGGCAATTGCTAATTGCCGGGGCGGTCTATTGGAAGATCTCGGTGGTGCAATCGCCGCTCGGCATGTGGATTTCGTGCGGCCGCGCGCCGTCGGCCTGCTCGTGGAAGTCCACGAAGAAGTTCGGGTCGAGCGCGTAGCTGCCGTCCGCCTGGCGGTCGAGCTTGGTGAGCCAGCCCTTGATCCCGGGATAGAACTGGTTGTCCCAGGTCGAGAACAGCGAGTTCGAGACGTACACGCGATCGCCGTCGAGCGAGTTCTGCAGCATCTGCGGCCCGCCGTTAAGCGGCCCGGATGCCTTCGGGTGACCGCCGTCGCGGCCGAGCAGGCCGCCAAGCCACACCTGTGACCGGAGTTGGGGATTGCCCGGGTCCGAGACGTCGTAGTGGCGCAGGTCACCGTGCAGCCAGTTCGAGAAGAACAGGTCCTTGTCGTCCATCGACAGCACCAGGTCGGTGATCAGCCCGGGGACTCCGCCCTCCAGCGGCCAGCCCTCGAGCTCCTCGTTGGCGACGTCGATCACCTTGCCGGCGCTCCACGAGCCGTTGTCGCGGCGAAAGCGGATGATGTTGCTCGACAGCGTCGCGCCGACGAAGCCCTGAGCCGAGTCGGGGTTGTGCTGCCAGCGCAGCTCGAGCGGGATCCAGCCGTCGTCGCCGAGGTCGATCGTCTGCGTCTTGGTGCGCTGCTCGAGGTCCCAGAAGTGCAGCTTGCGCCCGTACTTGCCGGCGGCGACGTCCGCGGGGTTGAAGCCACCCAGGAACGTGTTCGGAGCGCCCCACTCGCTGGACACCATCGTGTTCTGGCGCGGCTGGTACCAGAAGTCGTAGGTGAACTCGATCCCGTTGGTCTCGCGCTCCCAGCGCTCGGCGACGGTGAAGTCGCGCGCGTCGAGGACCGCAAATCCGCCCGGTGAGTTGCCGTCGGCGTCGCCGAGCATGGAGATCGTGATGATGTCGCCGGGCATGCAGTGCACGGTGTGCGGCGCGCTCAGCCCGAGCTTCTCCTTGATCTCGTCGCCCTCGATCACGTTCTTGATGCTCGGCGAGCGCGGGTCGGAGACGTCGAGGAGGTGGATCCGCGAGGACCGGACGCCCGGCACGACCAGCGTGTCGCGCTGCAGGTGGGAGTGGCAGGCCGACGAGCACGCGTTCCAGCCGAAGTGGTGGAGCTCGTCGCCGACGTTGGGCATGTCGGTGCGGCCGACGATCTGGCCGTAGCTGCTCGACGAAGGATCGGCGTCGACGACGGCGATGAAGTCGGGCTTCTCGATCCCCGTGCCCTCGTACAGCGCGGCCACGTAGACGAACTTCTCCGGCGGCTGCTCGCGGGCGACTTCAGGGGAGGCGTAACCGGGACCACTGTGCTCGTGCCCCGTGTGCGAGTCAGCGCTCATCGTCGGACTCCTTAGTTATCGTGGTCGACCAATGACTCCAAAGTCGACCGCCTTTATAGCAATTGGGCCAACGCTCTAGCCTCGGCCGCCGTGTCCGCCGATCCTCCCACTTTCGACCTTCAGAGTCATTCCGTCCATTCCGACGGGGCGCTGCCGGCTAGCGAGGTCGTCGAGGCCGCCGCCGCGGCCGGCGTCGAGCTGATGGCGCTGAGCGATCACGACAGCGTTGATGGAGTCCAGGAGGCGATCGACACAGCCGCGAGGCTGGGCATCGGGATCGTGCCCGCCGTTGAGATCTCGGCGCTGGACGAGGCCGGGCACGACCTCCACATCCTTGGCTACATGGTCGATCACACAGACCCCGGTCTGCTGGAGCGGCTCGAGGCTTACCGCCAGGACCGCGAGGGCCGTGCCGATCGGATGGCAGCCGCGCTCAAGGAGCTCGGCTACGAGCTCGACGAGGCATCGCTCGCGGCCCGCGCCGCCGAGGGCAAGTCGATCGGTCGCCCCCACCTCGCCCGGGCGGCGGTCAGCCATCCCGCCAATGCTGAGCGGCTCGAGGCCGAGGGGCTGACGGACCCGTCCGCGTTCCTTGTCGAGTACCTGATCGAGGGCAAGAAGGCGTTTCGGTCGCGCACGATTCCGACGGTGCCGCAGTCGATCGAGGCGATCCACGCGGCCGGCGGGGTCGCCGTCTGGGCGCATCCTTTCTTCACCGTCCCCGAGCGCGAGGAGGTGCTCGACATGGTCGACGAGTTCCAAGCGCACGGTCTCGACGGCGTCGAGGCCTTCTACGTCACCAACTCCCGCGAGGAGACCGAGCTGATGGCCGATCGGTGCGAGCGGCTCGGGATGCTGACGACCGGCTCAGCGGACTTTCACGGTCCCGAGCACCGCGAGTTCTCGCGGTGGCGGGCGTTCAGCCTGTACGGACGCGAGCCGAACCTCGGCCCGATCACGGGCTAGCCGGCCCGTCGCCGGGCCACCCGGCGCATGTTCCCGCCTCACCGAGGGTGGCTAACGAAGTGGGCGGCGTGTGCCCGTGGCACGCCGTTGCAGGTCCGACGGCGCGCCACGGGCACACCCGCCGAACTACGCGGCGTTGCGCTCCGTCAGGTGATGCCCGACCTTGCGCTTGACCCGCTGTAGGGCGTTGTCCACGGTCTTGCAGTCGCACCCGATCCGCCGACCCACCTCCTCATAGGAGTGGCCATCGAGATACAGCGCCAGCACCCGGGACTCGAGCTCGGACAGCGCGGTCGAGATGCACGCCACGAGCGCCCGGAGCTCCTCGGATGAGATCACCTGGTTGACCGGATCGTGGACCGGCGAGCCGGGGAGCATCTCGTCGAGCGTCGGCTCGCTCTCGCCCATCGATCCGGCGGGGGTGCTCGAGAACGAGACGTACTGGTTCAGGGGCGAGTGCTTGTTGCGCGTGGCGGTCTTGACCGCGGTGATGATCTGGCGCGTGATGCAGAGCTCGGCGAAGTTCCGGAAGCTCGATTCGCGGTCCGTTCGGTAGTCGCGAACCGCCTTGTAGAGCCCGACGAGCCCCTCCTGGATCAGATCGTCCGAGTCGCCGCCGGCGAGGAAGTAGGAAGAGGCCTTGAGCCGCACGAATCCGTAGTAGCGACGGACGATGTGGTCATAAGCCTCTTTGTGCCCCTGCTTGGCAAGGGCGATGAGGTAACCATCCTCAACCTGAGGTTGAGGGCTGGAACCTGCCGAAAGTCGGGCCACGAGGGATCCCTTCTCGAGCAAGCTTACGAGGGCCGCTCGGTCGGAGTTCGTGGCGCGGTACCTCCCCTGGCGCCGCGTTTGATCTGGAATTTTGTGGTACCGGTGATGGCCGGTCCTTCGTCGGTCTCTACCCGCTGCTCTCCCAAGCCTCAGGCTTCGATTGACGGTTATCTCCCGCGCGGGAACTTTACATAGCGCGGGACTTCTGTCAAGCAGAAGCTTCAGATTTGCTCGCCGCGGCGTACAGCAGCACTGCCGCGGCTGCCCCGACGCTCAAAGACTCGATCCGGCCGCGAAGCGGGATCGCGACGAGCACGTCGCATGCCGAAGCCACCCGCGGGCGCAGTCCGCGACCCTCCGAGCCGAGCACGAGCGCGACCGGGCCTTCGAAATCGACAGCCTCGTACGACGACGGCGCGCCACCGTCAGCGCCGTAGCACCAGATTCCGGCGCCCTTGGCGTCCGCCAGGAAGTCGGCGATGTTCCGCACCCGCGCGATTGGCAGATGCTCAACCGCCCCGGCAGACGCCTTGCATACAGCCGGCGTGACCTCCGCAGAGCGGCGCTCCGCGATCACGACGCCGGTGGCGCCGGCGCACTCGGCCGAGCGGCAGATGGCCCCGAGGTTCTGGGGATCCTGGATCTGATCGAGCACCACGATCAGGGGCCGCTCCGCGGTCAGCAGCTCGTCAGCGGCGGCGTAGTGAAATGCGCCCACCTCGGCGCAGATCCCCTGATGGTCGCGACTTGCGCATCGCTGCTCGATCTCCTCGGTGCCGCTGACGACCACCGGCACCCTGGCACCGGTGACCCACGGCTCGCGGGCCGCGTTCTTGGTGGCCCAGATGCGGTGCACGGGCCTAGGGCCGCGGATCGCCTCGTGTACCGGGTTGCGTCCGTAGACGATCACGAGCTCAGCCGGCCAGCGATCAGTTCAGCGGCAGCAGCTCGGGGCCGGCGGGACCATCCCGTACCTCCCAGCCCATCTCGCGCAGCTGCTCCCGCAACCGGTCGGCTTCCCCGTAATCGCGCCCCGCTCGGGCCCGCTCGCGCGCCTCCGACAGCTCGACCGCCTCAGGCGGCGCGTCGGCCTCGTCGGGCTCGAGCAGGTTCTCGAGTCCCAGGACTCCGAGCATCTCGCGCAGGTCCGCGTCTCCGACAGGCGAGTCCGAGGCGTTGGCCTCGCGGACCCAGTCGAACACCTCCGCGAGCGCCCGCGGGGTGTTGAAGTCATACGCCAGAGCATCAAAGAACTCCTCGCGAAGCGGCGCCGACCAATCCGGCGATGCGCCTCCGATCAGCTTGCGCGCAGCCTCGCGGACGCGCTTGACACGCGCCGACGCCTCCTCCAGCCGCTGGTCGTCAAACTCGACGGGCTGGCGATAATGGCCGCCGCAGAAGTACATGATCAGCGCGTCGCGGCCGTAGGTGGACAGGGCGTCGTGCAGCACGAAGATGTTGCCCACCGACTTCGCCATCTTGGCCTTGTCGAGGCGGACCATGCCGTTGTGCATCCACAGACGTGCCAGCGCAAGTCCATGGGCCGCGCATGTCTGCGCGGCCTCGTTTTCGTGGTGCGGGAAGATCAGGTCCGAGCCGCCGCCGTGGATCTCGAAGTCGAGCCCAAGCAGCTCCTCGGCCATTGCCGAGCACTCGATGTGCCATCCGGGGCGGCCGCGGCCCCAGGGCGAGTCCCACGCGGTGTCCTCGCCGGGCTTCTCCGCCTTCCACAGGGCGAAGTCGAGCGGATCGCGCTTTAGATCTGCACCCTCCACGCCCTCCCCCTGGTCCATTTCCTCGACGTTTCGGTGCGACAGCTCTCCGTAACCCGGGTAACTTCTCACCGAGAAGTAGACGTCACCACTCGCCGCATACGCATGCCCAGTTTCAACGAGCCGCTCGATCAACCTGATGATCCCTGGGATCGTCTGGCTGGCACGCGGCTCGTAATCGGGCCGGCCGAGCCCGAGCCCGTCGGTGTCGGCGATATACGCGTCGCTCATCTCGCGCGCCAGCACATAGCTGTGCACCCCTGCCTCCTGCGCCGCGGCGTAGATCTTGTCGTTGACGTCGGTGATGTTGAAAACCAGCGTGACCTCGTAGCCCTCGTGCGCGAGGTAACGCTTGAGCAGCGAGAACACCACGAACGGCCGCGCGTTGCCAACATGAATGCGCCCGTAGACGGTAGGCCCGCAGGCGTAGATGGCGACGCGTCCCGGCTCTCGCGGCTCGATCGGCCGGACCTCGCCGGTACGCGTGTCGTGCAGGGAAATCGCTCTCACGGTCCGGCAACCCTAGCGATCCGAGGCCTCTCTCCCAACAGCGCACATCGCTTCTCCCCGCAGCGCGGCGAAGCCCGATCCGCCCGAGCCGGTGGGTAGGGTGTGCGCGGTGGCTGACAACAGTCCCGCGCGGCGGCTCGCCGCTGTAGACGAAGCGTTCGCCTCACTGCCGGAGCGGTTCCTCGGCGTCGACGCGGAATTCGACGCCACGTACCAGATCCGGCTATGCGACATCGGCCGCACCTGGGAAGTTCGTTGCACGCGACACGGCGCCCGGGTGCGCAAGGGCGGCACCCGCCGCCGGCCCGATGTGACGATCAGCACGAGCGCCGACACCTGGATGCGGTTGCGTCAGGGCGAGCTCTCCGGCGTCGACGCGTTCGGGCGGCGCTTGCTGGAAGTGCGCGGCAACCTCGATCAGGCGGTCGCGTTCGAGGGCATGTTCCGGCTCCCCAACGGCCGCCCGCCGTTGCTGCAGATCCACGACATCCCGGTCGGGCGCCACCGCATCTCGACGATGACGATGGGAGACGGGCCCGACGTGCTGCTCCTGCACGGGCTCGGCGGCACCCGCGCATCGCTGTTCGAGACGGCGGCGACGCTGAGCCGTCGCTATCGCGTGCACGCTCCGGACCTGCCTGGCTTCGGCTCGTCGAGCAAGCCGCCGCTGGGCGCCTACAACGCTCGCTGGTTCGCGGACATCATGCTCGGTCTCATGGACGAGCTCGAGATCCCCTGGGCGCACGTCGTGGGGAATTCGCTGGGCGGCCGGATCGCGATCGAGATCGGCCTCAACGCCCCCGAGCGCACCGGCGCGCTCGGCCTGCTGTGCCCCGCGGTCGCATGGGTGCGCCGCTCGCTTCACCCACTCGTCCGTATGCTGCGCCCGGAGCTCGGCATGCTGCCGCACGCGATCCGGCGCTCGCTGATCTCGATGCAGTTCTGGAGCATGTTCCACGACCGCGACGCGATCGATCCGGCCGTTGGCGACCTCGTCGTCGACGAGTTCCGCCGGATCTACAACAGCGCCGGCGCGCGGTATGCGTTCTGGACCGCCGCCCGCAACATCTACCTGGAGGCGCCGTTCGGACGTCACGGCTTCTATCCGCGACTTGCCGGTCTGCGACCTCCCGCGCTGTGGATGTGGGGCAGCCACGATCCCCTGGTGCCGGCCGCGTTCAGCCGCCACGTCGCCAAGTGGTTGCCCGACGCCCGGCAGGTCACGATCGACCGCTGCGGGCACGTTCCGCAGGTCGAGCGCCCGGACCAGACGAACGATCTGCTGGTGTCGTTCTTCAACGAAGCGGAGCGGTCGGGGCGGGTCCCGTCGAGCTGCTCCCGCGCAGACGTTCGCGCTGCGTAACGAAGAGTCTCGAGCGCGATGCCACAGGCCGACGTCGCCGACACTTCCAAGCGCAATGGTCACATCAGGTTTCCTGAGGATGTGGAGATCGAGGAGCCGCGCGCGTCGCTGCTGAGCCGGCTGCTGCGCGAGCTTGCGGCCCAGGCTCAGCGCGCGATTCCGAGGGCCGATCTGGACGAGCGGGACCCGGACTTCATCCGCGAGCGGCTTCCGCTGATGTGGCTGATCGCGAGCATCTGGTACCGAGGCGAGGTGCGCGGGCTGGGGAACATCCCTGAATCGGGCCCGGTGCTGCTGGTCGGCAATCACTCCGGCGGCAACATGACGCCGGACACGGTCATCTTCACGCTCGCCTTCAGCACGTACTTCGGCGTCGAGCGGCACTTCTACCAGCTCGCTCACAACCTTGTGCTGTCGATGCCGGCGCTGGGATCGCTGCGCAAGTTCGGCACCGTCGCTGCATCGCCCGCGAACTCCAAGAAGGCGCTCGAGTCCGGTGCCGCGCTGCTCGTTTACCCCGGCGGCGACTACGAGGTCCACCGGCCAACCTGGGAGCGCAACCGCGTCGACTTCGGAAACCGCAAGGGGTTCATCCGCCTCGCGCTCGAGCAGAACGTGCCGATCGTCCCCGTCGTCTCGATCGGAGGCCAGGAGACCGCGCTGTTCCTCAGCCGCGGCGAGCGCCTGGCTCGCGTGCTCGCGCTCGACCGGATGTTCCGGCTGAAGGTGCTGCCGATCTCGCTGGCGGTCCCGTGGGGGCTGAACATCGGCGACATGCTCGGGCACCTGCCGCTGCCGGCGAAGATCACGATCGAGACGCTGCCAGCGATCGACCTGCGTGCCGAGTTCGGGCCTGATCCCGACGTCGACGAGGTTTACGACCACGTCCAGAGGCTGATGCAGGACACGCTCGACGCGCTGGCCGCGGAGCGGCGCTACCCGGTGCTCGGATGAGAGTCAACGGCGACATCGAGGTCGCGGCGTCCATCGATCTCGTGTGGTCGATCGTCACCGACCCGGAGCGCGTCCTCAGCTTCATGTCCGGCGTCACCCGCTGGGAGGTGGCCGGCACCGAGCCCACCGGCCTCGGCGCCCGGTATCAGAGCCTGCTGCGCGTGGGCGCGGCGGAGGTGGGCGGGTTGATCGAGATCGTGGAATGGCTGCCGCCGTCCGAATGCGCATGGAACTCGATCACCGGCGTCGACCAGCGAGGCCGGTGGCGCCTGCGCGAGCGTTCGCACAACCGCACCAAGGTCGAGTTGCGGCTCGCCTACGGGGTCGCAGGCGCCGGGCTGACCGGGTGGGTTGCGGAGCGAGTCGCCGCGCCCACGGTCTCGGGTCATGTGCGGCGTACCTTGCGCCAGCTCAAGCGGATGGCCGAGCACGAGCAGTTGCGCGAGCGGGCTGCGGCTCGGCGGGCGGTTGGCTGATCAGCCCGGGTTCCGTGGGCCGATTCAAAACGGCTCATTGAGTAGGGGGATGGAGCGGTCTGGGGGCCGCATGAGGATCCGGCAGTCCGGAAGGGTGCATAACACGACAACCGCGACGATTCAGCCGAAGCGTGTTGTGTTAAGCACGGCGGGCTGTGTTAAGCACGGCGGGCTCTGGGGGTCAGCGCAACACCTGAGGGTTGGAGTCTTTCATCTGCGGGGTTGCTGGCGTTAGAGCGCCCGTCGTCGCGGAGCCGAGCCCGGAGGGCGAGGTGTAGCGGCGATGGGCGCTGTCAGCCTGCTGCGGACCGGTCCTGGCTGTCCGAGCAGCACCGCCATCCTCTCGGCCGGGTTGTCCCAGCCCAGCGTCTTGCGGGGGCGGCCGTTGAGCTCGGCGGCGATCTCGTCCAGCGCGGCCTGGTCGT
>DASYFZ010000010.1:0-3597 GCA_036000295.1 Solirubrobacteraceae bacterium | reverse complement strand
GCAGCCCCCCGCCAGCGTGCCGCCGCCGGCCTGCCGGCTTCGGCCCGCGCCCTCTGCAGCAGCTCTGCGGCGCGGTCCCTCTCCAGGGCTTCCTCCTGGCTGGTGTAACCGGCAGACAGACGAGGCTCGGCTCCGAAGACGCAAATGTTTCGCGACTCGCTACGCGGCGTAAGCGAACGGATGATGGAAAGCGTGCAGGGCGTTGTGGCGCTCGGAGACCTCGGCCGAGAACGAGTCGCCGGTCTTGTGGTCGTTGACGGCAACAAACACCCGTCCGTCGGCTTCGCACCACAGAAGCCGGATGTGCAGGCCGTCGCTGATACGGCTGTGAAGCTCACGCATGGATGTCATCAGCTCGGGTGTCATGTGGTCGCTCCAAGTTGACAGTTGCTCGGAGACGGCAGTGTCCCAGTCCACGGGGCGCCCCCCATCGGGGTTAGCCACGCTGAGGCACCGGAGAGCCTCGGCTCGTGCCTACGTGTTTTTCCGAAGCGCGGCGGTGCCGGAGGCTCAGGCGCCGATCAGGTCACGGCGGGAGAACAGCCACAGCCCACCCCCGCACGCAAGCAGTCCGATTGCGACCATCGACACAGCTCCTACGGCATCAAAGGCCTGCGCCGGCACGAGGCCGATGTGCGCGAACGGAGTCACGTCTACGAGCCATCTCGGCGCGCCGAGCAGTGCACCGAACAGCTGCCAGAGGAAGGCCACCGCGACAAGCCCGTAGGCGATCCCAGCCGATGCTCTCGGCAACGCGCCGTAGGCCAGCGCCGCCGCGCCGAGGAACAGCACTGATACGGGCAGGCAGTTCGCGCCGGCGCCGAGCATCGTCGCCAGCGAAATTTCGACGCCCTGAGACGCGGCGCCCGCCCAGGCGAGAACGCCGGCGACGAGCGAGATGAGTACAGCGGCGCCGGCGGCGAGCACGAGCCGGCCCCCGAGCCAGCGGCGGCGGCTCACCGGCAGCGCCAACAGCGTCTCGAGCCGCTCGTCCGCCTCCTCATGCCGAGCAGCGGCTATCTGTGAGCAGCAGAACAGGCTGATTGCGACCACGAAGAACAGGAAGCTGAAGCCGAGGTACCCCTTCGGAGTCAGCACCGAGCCCGACCCGAGCTTGGCGAGCTCCTGATCGAGCTGCCTGGAGATACCCGCGCTGGAGATGCTGTTGGAGATGACTCCCACGACCGTCGCGAACAGGCCGATGCTCGCCAGCCACACCAGCAGGCTGGTGCGTTCTGAGCGCAACGCCTGTCGGGTGGGCGACGACAGCAGTGCCAGTCGCGGCGGCGCCGTGTCCTTCGCCGCCAGCACGCCGGCGCCGATGTCGCGCGTGATCGCGACCCGGCCGGCGGCAATCAACAGGACCACCGAGGCCGCGGCCGCGAGGGCGAGCACAGCGGGCCGGGCCCCCGTGAAGGGCCGCAACTCCTCGGCCCAGCCGAGCGGCGTAGCCCAGCGAAGCCAGCCGGCCCCGCTGGACGTGTCGGCAATCACGCGCAGCAGGAACGACAGTGCGATGACGGCTCCCCCGAGCTCGAGGGCCATCCGGCGGGTCGGTGCGAGTTGGCTGGTGACCGCGCCAACGCCGACGAACACGGGGACCATCGAGACCACGGCGAGCGCCAGGTATGCCGAGCCGCCAAGCGACAGCCCCGCCGCGACGGACCCCGCGAGCAGCGCCACCCAGAGCACCGCCGCGGCCGCGCCGATCGCCGCCAGCGAAACCAGGTACAGCGCTCGGCGGCCGACGATCCCGGCGAGAACGAGCTCGGTACGCCCCGCGTCCTCGTCGGCCCGCATCGCGCGCACGGCCGCCAACAGCCCGAACACCGCGCTGAACAACGACAGCAGCCCTCCCACCCGCCAGGCGCTGTACCCGCCGACGCTCAGCAGGTCGTACGCCTTGCCGTAGAACAAGACCACGGCCTTGTTGGCGCCGAATGCGTGCGCGAAAGCGAGGCGGTCTGCGTTCGTCGGATACGTGTGGCGGTAGCTCACCGGCTGGATGTAGGCGACCGCTGCAAACAGGTACGCGAACGCCAACGTGCGCATTCGCCCGTCACGCAGCACCCGGCGTGCAACCGCCGCCTGCGGCGCCCACGCCGCCCCCGGCCGGCCGGGTCTAGCTGTCGAGGCGACCGTCGCCATGGTCGTAGTGATGCAAGAAGATCTCCTCGAGCGACGGCTCGCGGCTGATCAGCGATAAGACGGGTTTGTCGGCGAGGGCGGCGATCAGCGGAGCGATGGCGCCGGTGACCTCGAGGCGCAGTCCAGACGGGCCCGTCGGCGTAGCTGTTACACCGGGCAGGTCGCCAAGCTCGGGGACCGGGCCGGCGAACGTCACCTCGACTGTCTGGGCGCTGAGGTGCCGCAGCTGCGCGAGCGAGCCCTCGTCGACGAGCCTCCCGGCCCTGAGGATCCCGACGCGGTCGCACACCGCCTCCACCTCGCTCAGGATGTGCGAGGACAGGAAGACCGACTGCCCGCGTTCCTTGGCCTCGGTGATGCACGCGCGAAACGCCATCTCCATCAACGGGTCAAGACCGCTGGTCGGCTCATCGAGCAGCAGCAGATCTGCGCGCGTGGCCAGGGCGGCAATCAACTGCACTTTCTGGCGGTTGCCCTTCGACAGCGCCCGCACCTTCTTTGACGGCTCGAGCGCGAAACGGTCGACCAGCAGCCGGCGGTAGGCACGATCAGTGCCGCCGTGCAGACGCGCGAGGAACTCGAGGGTCTCCTCGGCAGTCATCGATGGCCACAAAAACGGCTCTCCCGCCACGTAGGCGACCCGCCGATGAGCCTCCACCGCGTTGCGCCAGCAATCGACGCCGAACAGCGCGGCGCTGCCGCCGGTGGGCCGATGGAGGCCGAGCAGCAGACGGATCGTCGTCGTCTTGCCCGCGCCGTTGGGGCCGAGATAGCCGTACACCTCTCCTTCGGCGATCTCGAGGTCGAGAGAGTCCAAGGCGAGCGTATCGCCGTAGCGCTTGGACAACGCACTGGCGCGAATTGCTGCCATACCGCGGACCGTAGCGCTGTCACCGCTGGCCACTGATGATCGCCGGGCAGCTTGATTGTGTCGCGGACCTGCCTCGGCGTATATTTGCCCGGGGCTAGATGACGAGCGCGCTGGAAACAGACCGACTTCGGCACCTGCTGCGAATTGGCCGCGAGCTGGTAGCCGAGCACGACACCGAGGCGGTGCTCGACCGGATCCTGAACGAGGCTCGCGCGATCACGGGCGCGCGCTACGCCGCGCTCGGAGTACTCAACAAGGACAGGACCGAGCTCGAGCGGTTCCTCACCCTCGGGATCGATGCCGCAATGCACCGCGCGATCGGCGACCTCCCCCGCGGTCGCGGAGTTCTCGGAGTGCTGATCGAGGATCCCCGGGCGCTACGCCTCGCCGAAGTCGGGCAACACCCGCGCAGCTATGGATTCCCAATGGGGCACCCTGCCATGCACACGTTCCTCGGCGTCCCGATCGTGATCCGCGGGGAAGGATGGGGAAACCTGTACCTCGCAGAGAAGCAGGACGGCGAATTCACTGAAGAGGACGAGGAAGCGGTCCTCGTCCTCGCCGAGTGGGCGGCGATC
>DASYFZ010000684.1:0-5324 GCA_036000295.1 Solirubrobacteraceae bacterium | reverse complement strand
AACGCAGGTGCGCAAGCGCTGAAAGACGCGCAAACCGACCCCGACGAGATCGACCTCGTGCTGGTCGCAAGCCTCAGCCAGGACCAGCTCACCCCCAATGCCGCCCCCCTGGTCGCCCACGCGCTGGGTGCAGACCGAGCGGGAGCGCTGGATCTCGGTGCCGCCTGCAGCGGCTGGCTCAGCGGCCTGTCGCTTGCCGCCGCGCAGGTTGAGATCGGCCGCGCCGACCGTGTGTTGCTGATCGGCGCCGAGATCCTCACGCGCCTCACCGACTACGAGGACCGCAAGACCGCCGCCCTGTGGGGCGACGGCGCGGGTGCCGTCGTGGTCGGCGCCGACGGCGACGGGGCGATCGGTCCGGTCGTACTGAGCGCCGACGGCGGCCTCGCCGACGTGATCACCGCGTCACACGACGAGCGGCTGCTGCGAGTCGAGGGACACGAGACCTTTCAGACCGCGGTCAAGCGACTCAGCGAGGCGACGCTCGAAGCCCTCGCACTCGCGGACCTGAACCTCGACGACATCGACCTATTCGTCTACCACCAGGCCAACGCGCGGATCCTGCGCGCGGTGGGCGAGCGGCTCGACCTCCTACCAGAGAAGGTCGCCGACTACATCGCCGAGGTCGGCAACACCTCGGCTGCGTCGATCCCGCTGACGCTTGCGCTGCTGCGCGACGATGGCCGGCTGCACGCCGGACAGCGCGTCCTGGTGTCCGCGATCGGCGCCGGATTCACCTGGGGCGCCGGCACGATCGACTGGGGAATCGCCTGAGCCTGAACCACAAGCTTCACCCTGAACCACAAGCTTCACCCGACACGAGCAAGCGAAACGAAGGAGAGAAACCAATGCCCGCAACAGTCACCGCAGACGCTGTCGAGAAGACGATCCTTGAGGCGCTGCCGCAGTTCGGCGTCGAGGAGTCAGACATCTCGCGCGACTCCACGTTCGAGGACCTCGACATCGACTCGCTCGACCTGACCGAGCTCTCGCAGATCATCGAAGAGGAGTACGGCGTGACGATCAAGGGCGACGACGCCCGCAAGATCAAGACCGTCGGCGACGCGATCGACCTGGTGGTGAGCAAAGCAGGATGAAGCGCCAAGTCGTAGTCACCGGAATCGGCGCCGTCAGCCCGCTGGGCGTCGGCGCCAACACGCTGTACGAGCGGTGGCGCGACGGCTCCTCGGGCATCGAGAACGGGGAAGGCGCGGCTACCGAGTTCGATCCCACCGACCACCTGTCGGTGAAGGAGGCACGGCGCTCGGACCGCTTCGCCCAGTTCGCGATGGTGGCCGGCGATGAGGCGCTCGCCCAAGCCGGCTGGGATCGCAACGAGCTGCCGTACGACACCACCCGCATCGGGTGCGTGTACGGGACGGGCATCGGCGGCATCGGCACGCTCGAGCGCGGCAAGGAGCTGCTGATCGAGCACGGCGAGAAGAAGGTTCCGCCGCTGTCAGTGCCGCTGATGATGAGCAACGCCGCCGCCGGCATGCTGGCCATGCGCTACGGGCTGCACGGTGATTCGTTCGGCACCGTCTCCGCGTGCGCGGCCAGCCTGCACGCGATTGCCCAGGCCACCCGGATGATCCAGTACGGCGACGCCGACGCTGTCGTCACGGGCGGCGCGGAGGCGGCGTTGACACCACTGTCAAAGGCCGCGTTCGCGCGTCTGGAGGCACTGTCCCCGCGAGGGATCTCGCAGCCCTTCGACGCCAGGCGTGACGGCTTCGTGATGGGCGAGGGCGGCGCGGTGTTGGTGCTCGAGGACGCTGAGAAGGCGGCCGAGCGCGGCGCGACCCCACTTGCCAAGGTGCTGGGATTCGGCGCGACGTCGGACGCGCACCACCTGACCGCGCCGCACCCCGAGGGGACGGGCGCGGCCGCCGCGATCCGCAAAGCGTTGCGCGACTCGGGCATCGAGCCCGGCCAGGTCGCATACGTCAACGCGCACGGCACCTCGACGCCGCTCAACGACCGCGCCGAGACCAAGGCGATCAAGGACGCGCTGGGCGACCGCGCCATGCAGATCCCGGTGTCGTCGACGAAGTCGGCGATCGGTCACCTGCTGGGCGCCGCGGGCGCCGTCGAAACGACCGCCACGATCCTCGCCCTGCGCGAGCGCATCGCGCCGCCGACCCTGAACTGGGAGGAGCGCGAAGAGGGGATGGACCTCGACTATGTGCCCGGCAAGGCCAAACCCCTGGACATCAACGGCGGACCCGCGATCGCGCTCACCAACGCGTTCGGATTCGGCGGCCACAACGTCGTTGTCTGCCTGGAGGCCCTGTGATGCTCGACAACAAGAAGCTGGTGATCACTGGTGTGATCACCAAAGACTCAATCGCGTGGGAGGTCGCTCGCCGCGCCCAGGAATTGGGCGCGGAGATCGTGCTGACGAGCTTCGGCCGGGCGCGCCGCCTGACCGAGCGCGCGGCCAAGAGCCTCCCGCAGCCGGCCGACGTGCTGGAGCTCGACGTCAACGACACGGAGCACCTCACCGCGATCGCGGCGGAGCTCCAGACCCGCTGGGGCCGTGTCGACGGCATCCTGCACGCGATCGCGTTCGCGCCGGAGGACGCGCTCGGCGGTCGCTTCCTGGACACGCCCGCCGACAGCGCGATCACGGCGTTCCAGACGAGCGCGTTCTCGCTGAAGGCGCTAGGCGCAGCGCTCGCGGACCTGTACCCGGATGACGGTGCGAGCATCGTCGGCATGGACTTCGACGCCTCGGTCGCGTGGCCCGTGTACGACTGGATGGGCGTCGCCAAGGCGGCGCTCGAAGCGACCGCACGTTACCTGGCGCGTGACCTGGGTCCGCGCGGGGTGCGGGTGAACCTGGTTGCGGCTGGCCCGCTGGGCACCGTCGCGGCACGCGGGATCCCCGGCTTCGAGGAGCTCTCGGAGATGTGGAGCAAGCAGGCGCCGATCGGCTGGGACGGCGAGGACGCCGGGCCCGTGGCCGACGCGGTCCTGTTCCTGCTGTCCGACCTCGCGCGAGGGATCACCGGCGAGATCATGCACGTCGACGGCGGCTTTCACGCCATGGGCGCGCCGATGAGCGAAGCACGCGCAGAGCTCGCCGGCGCGGGAGCGCGATGACCCAGCGTCCCTTCCGGCGACTCGCGATCGTAAATCGCGGCGAGGCCGCGATGCGCGCCATCCGCGCTGTGCGCGAACTCAATTGGCAACGCGATGACCCGATCCGGATCATCGCGCTTCACATCGATGCCGAGCGCCATGCGCTGTTCGTACGCCAGGCCGACGAGCGCCACTGCCTGGGCGAGGGCGGCTACCTCGACTACGACGAGCTCGAGCGGGCGCTGACCGAGACGCGCGCCGACGCCGCATGGGTCGGCTGGGGCTTCGTCGCCGAGCACCCCGAGTTCGCCGAGCTCTGCGAGCGCCTCGGGATCGTGTTCGTCGGTCCCGACGCCGACGTGATGCGCGCGCTCGGCGACAAGGTCGAGGGCAAGCGGCTGGCCGAGAAGGCCGACGTGCCCGTCGCCGCCTGGAGCGGAGGGGCGGTCGAGAGCATCGAGGACGCCAGGGGCCATGCCGACACGATCGGCTACCCGCTGATGATCAAGGCCGCGGCCGGCGGCGGCGGTCGCGGGATGCGCCGCGTCGACAGCGCCGACGAGCTCGAGAACGCGTTTGATCGCGCCCGCGAGGAGGCCAAGCAGTCATTCGGCGACTCGCGCGTGCTGATGGAGAAGGTCGTGGGCTCGGCGCGCCACGTCGAGGTGCAGCTGATGGCGGACGGGCAGGGCGCCGTGTGGGCGCTCGGCGTGCGCGACTGCACCTATCAGCGCCGCCACCAGAAGGTCGTCGAGGAGTCGGCAAGCCCCGCCTTGACCCCCGAGCAGGAGCGCGAGGTGGCGGACTCGGCCATCGAGCTCGCAAGGCTCGCCGGATACCGCGGCGCGGGGACGGTCGAGTTTCTCTACGAGCCCAACGAGCGCCGGTTCTCGTTCATGGAGGTCAACACCCGCCTGCAGGTTGAGCACCCCGTCACGGAGATGGTCACCGGCGCCGATCTGGTCAAGCTCCAGCTCCACATCGCTGCCGGCGGACGGCTCGAGGGCGACCCGCCCCCGCCAACCGGTCATGCGATCGAAGCGCGCCTCAACGCCGAAGACCCTGGGCTCGGGTTCGCGCCCACGCCAGGGCGGATCTCGCTGTTGCGCCTGCCGGGCGGCCCCGGCGTGCGTGTCGACAGCGGCGTTGCCGAGGGCGACGTGGTGCCGCCGCAGTTCGACTCGATGATCGCCAAGATCATCGCGCACGGCAGCACGCGCGCGGAGGCGATTGCGCGCCTGCGCAGGGCGATCGCCGACACGATGGTCGTGATCGACGACGGGGCCACCAACCAGGGCTTCCTGCTCGAGCTGCTCGGCCGCGACGAGCTGCGCTCGGGCGACGTCGACACGGGCTGGCTAGACCGGCTCCACGGCCAGGGCGAGGTCCAGACGATGCGTCACGCCGACGTGGCCCTCGTCCGCGCGGCAATCGAGCTGTGCGACGACGCAACCGCCAAGGAGCGCAGCCGCTTCTATGCATTCGCCCGCCGCGGCCGGCCCGAAGCGAGCGCCGAGGTGAGCCGCAATGTCGACCTGCGCTACCGCGGAACCGCCTACCGCTTCGCCGTCTCGCAGGTCGGGCCGCACCGTTACCTGCTCGAGGTCGACGGCACCCGGATCGAGGCAGAGCTCGAGCAGGTCTCCGAGCACGAGCAGCTGATTCGCTACGGCGGCGGCTCGTACCGGACCTTGACCGCGCTGCAGGACGCCGACCTGCTGGTCGAGGTCGACGGCGTGCCGCACCGCGTCTCGCGCGACGAGGGCGGCCTGATCCGCTGCCCCAGCCCTGGAGTCGTGGTCGCGATCCCCGTGTCACCCGGTGATGAGGTCAACGCCGGCGACGTGCTGGCCGTGACCGAGAGCATGAAGATGGAGTCCTCGCTGACCGCACCCGTGCGTGGCCGCGTGCGCGAGGTGCTCGTTTCGACGAACACGCATGTGCCGGCGGGCAGGCCGTTGTTGCAGATCGAGCCGCTCGAGGACGAACAGGATGCCGCCGAAGGAGATCGGCTTCAGTTCGCCAATCCCGCTGATCCCGCCGACCCTGACCCCCCCGACCCGGCCAATGGTGAGCCGCCGCTGCTGGAGCGCCTGGAGTGGGTCGTGCTCGGCTACGACGTGCCGCCCAAGGAGGCGCAGACGATTCTCGACGGTGTGCTGGCCGCGCCGGGCGACCCCGACGGCGAATTGCGCCTGCTGGAGGTCTACGCCGACCTTCGCGCGGTCAGCCGCCCACAC
>DASYFZ010000676.1:0-2802 GCA_036000295.1 Solirubrobacteraceae bacterium | reverse complement strand
ACGAGACGGTGATCGGGGATTGCGGCACCCACGGCGGCGCTGACGAAACCGGCGTGATCGAAATCGGATACGGGCTGGCGGAGCCCTTCCGAGGGCGCAGATACGGAACCGAACTGGTTGGAGCGATGACCGAATGGCTCTTGGCCCAACCCGGGATACAAGCCGTCCACGCCAGCACGCTGGCCGACAACACCCCCAGCCGGCGGGTCCTTGAGAAGAACGGCTTCTCGTTGACCGGGTACGACGACAACGGACAAGCCATCTACCAGCGGCGGTAGGCCGCACCGGCTCGGCGGCGTAGCCGACGCACGGCAACTGGCGCACCTCGCGACGCTCTCGCGGTCGCCGGCACGAGCTTGCCGAGCGTCTGCGTCTGACAGTGGAACGCTCAGCGGACACCCGGTCCGCGGGGTGTACCCGCTCCGCAGTCCGATCGAACGCGCGGCTGTAGTGGATCGGACCCACGTTGCGATCGGCTCAGAGGAGATCCTTGTCGTCATCGTCCTCGAACCGACGGCGCTCAGCAGGAAGGGTCACAAACGTGCCAAGGTCGCCGGCGACGGACCGGCTGACCGGGCGGGCGGAGTCCTCGTCAGGTGACGGCGAGGGTCCGCAGCATCTCGAGGCGCTCATCGGGAGTGCTCAGATGCCCGCCATGCTCATCGACGAACACGTCAGCACCCGGGACGTGCGCTGCTAGCCACGCGCCGTGGGCGGCGGGGACGAGCACGTCCGTGACGCCGTACCGGATCTCCACCGGCACTCGCAGCTCCTGGAGGTCGAAGCCCCAGGGCTGGACGAACGCGAGATCGTCATCTACCCATCCGAGAGCACCCGCGGCAAACATCTCGTGGGTCGCGGCGCGCAATGTCTCGCGGACGCCGGGATCGCTGAGCACCGCGCGATCGGATTCGGAGAGCTGGATGTCGGCGAGCAGCGCGGTTGGGTCCTCGTCAACACGGGCCAGAGATTCCTGCGCCTGGCGCTGAAGCTCGGAGGCAAGGATCGCCTCGCCGGCGAGAGCCCAGCCGAACTCCTTCACGTTGACAGGATCCATCCCGGCGAACCAGTCGAGGTCTTCGGCGTCATAGGGCGCGCCTCCGACTACGCACGCCACCCGGGTGACGCGCTCGGGCAGGCGAGCGGCGACCGCCAGCGCGTGAGGGCCCCCGCCCGATCCGCCGCTCACCGCGAAGCGCTCGATCTCGAGCTCGTCGGCGATCGCGGCGACGTCGCTGACACAGTCGACCACGCGGCGGCCAGGCCGGCGGGTAGAGCGCCCGTAGCCTGGCCGGTCGTAAGTGACCAGACGCAGGCCCGCGGCGCTTACGCGAGACAAGTCCGGGTGGCGGCCGCTCAGCCGACAACCGGGGGTGCCGTGGATGACAAGGACCGGAGCGCCCGCCGGATCGCCGACCTCCTCAAAGGCCAACATCCGCCCGTCGCCTACCTCCACAGTTCTCGCGCTCATCCGGCCCCACAGTGCGCAGTCCTCACTCCCCCAGCCTACCCGGCAACCGCACCGCTAAAAGCGCGTCGAATCACCTCTTGGGTCACAAACGTGATGAAGTCGGTGGCGTCCTGAGCACAGCGTGACCAATCGCAGAAGAGGATCGTCTCGCGAACGCGTTCGGCCGCATTGAGATCCTCGTGGCCTCCCCGCCGCGAGTCCGAAGGTTCCGCGCGGCGCGGGGTGCACGACTGCAGCGCCCGGATACTGCGCCTTGACGTAAGGGGGTCTTGGTGGGTCTGGGAGTCGAGGCTCAGGGTTCATGCAGCTCCGCGGTGGTGTCGTGACTGAGGATGCGTTGCCATGCGCCCGCGATCTCGTGTTTCTGAGTTCGGGTGAGCGGGGCGAGGAATCGGTCGCGCACGCCGGCGAAATGGGTCGGCGCGCTGGCCGCGAGTCGATCGAGTCCTCGATCGGTGACGCGCGCGAAGACCTGGCGGCTGTCGCGTTCTCCCGGGCGCCGTTCGACGAGACCTTCGCGCTCAAGGCGCTCAACCAGCCGTGTGATGCCTGCGCGGCTGAGCAAAGCCGCATCGGCCAGCTCGGACATTCTCATCTCGTCGCCCGGCGCGAGGCTCAGTTGAACGAGGACGTCGTAAGAGCTCAGCGAGAGGCCATGAGCACGCTCGAGCTCGGCGTCGAGCTCTTTGACGATGCGCGCGTACACGCGGAGGAACCCGAGCCATGCAGCGCGTTCGTCGGGGTCTAGGCGATGGAACTCGAGCAGATGGGGTCGCACAACAGTGCTAGGATTGCTTGCGCAACTAACTCTATCAGTGTCAGAGCAATGGAGTGAGATGAGCGCCTTCACAGAGCCACAGCTCGCGTACCTCACGGGCGAGCGCCGCCTGGCCCGCATCGCGACGGTCGGCAAGGACGGGACGCCGCATGTCGTCCCCGTCGGCTTTAGTTACAACCGCGCGCAGGACACGATTGACGTCGGCGGGCGCCAACTCGAGCAGACCAAGAAGTTCCACGATGTTGCTCGAAGTGGACGAGCAGCAATTGTCGTCGACGACCTGGCGAGCACGAACCCATGGCATCCCCGAGCGATTGAGGTTCGAGGACCGGCCGAAGCGATCAGCGGACCGGACGCGGTCATCCGCATCCACGCGGAGCGGATCATCTCGTGGGGTCTGGATAACGCGTAATGACCCACGCCGCGACGATGTGACCACGATCGGATGGGCGATAGCCAACAGCGCTGAACACTCCGAACGGGCTGACGGCACGCCGCGGCCGGGCGCCCAGCTCCGTGTCCGCGCATGCACGGCGTGCGGTGGGCTTCCACT
>DASYFZ010000653.1:0-2705 GCA_036000295.1 Solirubrobacteraceae bacterium | reverse complement strand
CGACGCCGACCATGCATCCGATCGCCGCGACCATCGCCCCGTCGGACACGCCGGGCGTGCGCTGCGTGCTCATCGCCGCATCACCGCCTCGGTCGTCAGGCGCATCCCCGTGTCGGTGTTGGTCAGCCGCGCCTCCAGCGTGGACCGGTAGTGCTGGACAACGAACGATCGGCTGCCGACGCGCCACAGCGCCTGGCCAGGCGACAGCATCGCGATCAGGCGCGCCTCGCTCTCCGACAGTCCCAGCAACGTGCGCGTCAGCGGCACCTGGCTTTCGTCCTGGTGGTAGACGATCCGAGTCGAGGCGTCGGCGATCAGGCCCTCGGCGATCCGCGCCGAACGCGAGCCGGCATCGCCCGCGGCACTAAGGTCCGCGAGCTTGTGCAGGACGACGAGGTTCATCACGCCGAACTGGCGCGCGAGCTTGAAGTTGGACTGAAACCACTCGCCCAACCCGGTGTGCTGGACGATCTTCCACGACTCGTCTGCGACGTTGATCATCCGCTCGCGTCCTGGGCGCTCGGCCATCCGCGCGAGCAGCGCGCTCATCCAGGCGGTCGCACAGGCCATCAGGATCCCGACGGCCGGAGAGTCCTTCACGGCGTGCAGGTCGAGCACGACGAGCTTTGAGTCCAGGTCGAGCCCCGGGGTCGTCGGCCCGTCGAACATACCCCGCAACGGTCCCTCACAGAGATCCTGGAGGGCCAGCGCGGCGCGCCGGGCGTCGGTCGCCAGCCGCGCAGAGCTCGTGCACAAGCGGGCGGCCATCTCCGCGGTGGGCTCGAACATCACGGCGGCGATGTCCGGAAGCGTCGGTTCGCGCACGCCACGCTCGCGCACCGTGCGCAGCGCCTCGCGCAGCGCGGCGGCCTCGACCTGCGACAGCTGGCCACCGATCGCCGTCACGGCCACGGCTCGCAGCAGCTCCAGTTGCGCGCGTTCGTCGGGACGCGAGGCGAGCGGGTTGAGGCGGATGTCGCCGCCGGGGACGAGCGAGATCGGCGCGACGCCGACGGCCTCGCACAGCGGCCCGTACTCGCGCTTGACGTCGAGCACAAACGCGCGACGGCCGAACAAGAGCATCCGCCACAGGAGCGTCTTGACCAGTGCGCTCTTACCCTGTCCGAGCTTGCCGAGCACGATCACGTTTGGGTCGTCGAGCGTGCCATCGCCGTACAGGACCCAGGGGTCGAAGCAGAACGCACCGCCGGAGGCCTCCCGGCCGACGAACATGCCGCGGCCGCCGAGCCCACCGGCCGCGATGAACGGGTAAATCGCCTGGGCGTGGCGAGTGGTGCAGCGGTGCCCGGGGCGTTCGGCGGCTCGGCCGGTCATCTGAGCCCTCTGCACATGGGGAGCGTGAACGTGAACGCATCGGCCTGCTGCCCGTACATCCGGTGCAGCTCCAGCCGTGCGCGGGCGGCGTGCTCGTGGACCTCCGCGCAGCCCCGGCGCAGATCGTCGGAGTCGCGCCCAGACACTGTCACGAACCCTGCGACTCGCACCTCGCCGTGTCCCGCGGCGAGCTCGGCCTCGCGGCGCAGCGTCGACTCCTCGGCCTGCCGCTGGCGCGCGGTCTCCGACTGCCCGAAGCGGAGCCGCAGATCGTGATCGGCACGATCCCTCGTAACGGCGGCCTCGACCTCGCGGGTCGAGCGCTCCGGCGCGATCGGCTCGAACGTCACAGCAACGGTACGCACGGCGCTCGAGTTGGAGAGCAGCGCGTCCATGAACATCGGGGAGACGTCTACGCGCGGCCAGGCGCCGACCCAGTGCGTGGCATGAACAGCTCCGTCGCTGCGGTAATGGTCCCAGGCCTCGCGAGCGCCCAGCGGCCACGCGTTGGACTGCTCGAGACCCCGGCGGTCGCGGTCGGTTGCCTCGAGCGCCGCGAGCTCTGTACGGCAGTACGGATCAAACGCCGTACGCAGGGTGCGCGCGATCTGGCCGGCGCTGAGCGCTCCGAGCACAGTCACCTCGGCCGCCTCGAGCCCCTGCGCGATCCGCTCGGTCTGCTCGATGAGCGCGTCGGTGGCCGACCCCGCGCCGTTGTCGCGATGGCGCGCGTCCACCTGGACGGCGATCAGGATCTCGTGCTCTTGCGTGACCTTCGCCGTCGCGTCGATCAGCTCGAGATAGGACTCGATCATCGCGGTACCCCGGGGCGGCACAGCCGGATCGCGCGCCGACTGCAGCCACCGAGCCAGCTCGTCGCCCTGGGCCGGGGCCGTGCGCTCGATCCACTGAAGCCTGCGCACCGACGTACCGGCCGCGCCCGCGAGCACCATCCCCCATCGCGCGAGCCTTCGCTCCTGTGCCTCGGGATCGAGCAGCGAGAACGCGACTACCCGGCACGCCAGCACCGCGGTCAGGCGGCGGCCACGCTGCTCGCGGATCACGCCGATCGAGCGATCGCGGTAGCCGACCTGCGCGATCGACACACCGCGCAGCTCCCGTGGAAGCTCCGGTCGAGGTTGCACGACGTTCCGGCGCCGCGGGGCCGAGTGCTCGTCTGCAAGCAGGCCGCGCGTCGGCAGCCGCGAGTGAAACCGGCTGCGCCGCATCAGTTGTCTGAGCGCGAACGCCGCGATCACCGGAGCCCACTCCTCGGCCGTCCGGCGGCCCAGCGGCGCCAGCGCGATCAGCACGAGCATCCCGAACGTCGTCGTGGCAAGCACGGCACCCGTGGCTGTGGGAGCTCGATC
>DASYFZ010000627.1:0-2157 GCA_036000295.1 Solirubrobacteraceae bacterium | reverse complement strand
CTTCATGGTGGACCTCGATTTCGCTTCGACGGCTGCGCAGGGAGCGTCGTCGAACGATGAGCCCGAGGCGTCGGTGCCTCCAAGGTACTCGCCGCTCGTGGCCCCGGCTCCCGCTGATCAACCGCGTGCGGAGGGTGGGTGCTATGGTCAAGCCATCGGTTCCCTTCCGGGAGCTATTGACTGACACGATCTAGTGCCGGTCGCACCTGATCCGTCCGTGCTGACCCCGGAGCGATCACTGGGTGCCTAGAGACGGCCCTCGACTGGTCGTTAGCGGCGGCATTCGACGCTGCGTTGAGCAGGAGGGGCTCGCAGTGTCTGTGTCGTATGGAGTTCTGAGTACGTACCCGCCGACCCAGTGTGGTTTGGCAACCTTCAGCAGCTCGCTGGTGGACTCGCTTGGCTCCCCGACTGACACGGTGAGCGTGGTCAGTGTTGTTGACGCGCCGGAGGCTCGCCCCCTCCCGGAGGTTGCCCACGAGTGGGTGCGCGGCAAGATCGGCGGCTCAGCCGCCGCGGCCGCTGCGCTGAACCGGTACGACGTCGCGATCATCCAGCATGAATACGGCATCTTCGGCGGCCGCGACGGTGCCGATGTGCTGGAGGTGGCCCGTGCGCTTTGGGTCCCCACCATCGTCGTGCTGCATACGGTTCTGGTGACTCCCTCAGCGCATCAGCGCGCGATCTTGGAGGAGCTCACCCGCACCTGCGACACCATCGTGACGATGACCCACACCGCGCGGCAGCGTTTGATCGACCACTACCCGGTCGACCCGAGGCAGGTCCGCGTGATCCCGCATGGCGCAGTGGACAACAGATCGGCCAGCTCCGCTGATCGGCGCCGTCCGGTTGACGCCACCCCGGTAGTCCTGACCTGGGGGCTGCTCGGCGAGGGCAAGGGCATCGAATGGGCCATCGAGGCGATGGCGCAGATCGGCGACCTGCGGCCTAAGCCGCGGTATCGCGTCGTCGGCCAGACCCATCCTCGGGTCCTGGAGCGGCACGGGGAGAAATACCGCGATGGGCTTGTCGCCCAGGCGCAACGGTTAGGGGTTGCCGAGTCCGTGCACTTTGATGCTCGCTACCTGAAACCCGCCGAGCTGCATCGGTTGGTGCAGCAGGCCGACGTGGTGTTGCTGCCCTATGACTCGCGCGAGCAGGTCACCTCGGGCGTCCTGATCGAGGCGATCACGGCAGGAAAGCCGGTTGTCTCTACCGGATTCCCGCATGCCCGCGAGCTGCTGAGTAGCGGCGCGGGCCTTCTCGTCGATCGCCAAGATCCAGCCGGCATCGCCGCGGCCCTTCGACGGGTGCTGACCGAGCCGGAGCTGGCCGCGAACATGTCGGCGGAGGCAAGCCGCATCGCACCCGAGCTGCTCTGGCCGGCCGTCGCAGGCAGATACCGCGAGGCTGCGGCCGAAGTGCTCCGTCCCGAGACAGTTCTTGCCAGCGCGTGATCGTCCCCCCCGTTTCGTTTCAGCACCTGTTCCGTCTTAGCGATGGGGTGGGTCTGTTCGAGCATGCCAAGCTGACCGCGCCGCGGGCCGAACACGGCTATTGCGTGGATGACGTGGCGCGCGGGTTGCTCATCGCGGTCCGCGAACCGGAGCCGTCCCAGCAGCTGACCGAGCTGGCCGGGACGTACCTGCGCTTCCTGGACGACGCTCAGGTAGACGACGGCGGGTTTCACAATCGCCGTGGGGCAGACCCAACCTGGCAGGACGAGCCGACAGTGGAGGATTGCTGGGGACGCGCGCTCTGGGGACTCGGCGCGGCCGTTTCGCATCTCCCGGAGTTGGCTGAATCTGCTCTCGCGACCTTTGAGGTCAGCGCTGTTCGCCGTTCCCCGTGGTCACGGGCGATGGCCTTCGCCGCTCTCGGCGCCGCCGAGGTACTCGACAGCAAGCCGGACCACGTCGAATCCAAAGCGTTGCTGGCGGACGTTGCGATCCTCATCGGATCCCCCGGCGTCGACCCTGCGTGGACGTGGCCCGAACCACGGCTGCGGTACGCCAACGCGGCGTTGCCCGAGGTGCTGATCGCCGCCGGGTCGCTGTTAGGCGACGATCGTGCACTGGCCGACGGGCTGGCCATGTTGGGCTGGCTCCTTGATTTGGAAACCTTCGCTGGACATCTGTCCGTGACACCGGTCGGCGG
>DASYFZ010000563.1:0-9301 GCA_036000295.1 Solirubrobacteraceae bacterium | reverse complement strand
CGGTCCATGCGGCCCGAGACGAGCTCGTCGATGTAGTGGTTCTCTAGCTCCGTGCGCTCTCCGCGCAAACGATCCAGATCGTCGTTGCCACCCCTCATTGCGCACCCTCTCTTTCGTGATCGGGACCGTGTGGTCCGGCCGCGGTCGCGGCGGCAACGGTCTTGTCCGGGGATAAACTTAGGTTATTCAATCGGGAAACTAGGATTTCGCCGTGGCCGACGCGCGAAGCCCACGGTCCCGCGAGGGTCCGCGCCGCCGACATCAGGTCCGGAAGCATCTTGCGCTTGCGCGCGGCGTCCATCCGCCCGCTCGGGACGCACAACGTGATCGCGCCCGCGACGCGCCCCTGCGGCCCCACCGGGACAGCCAAGCAATGAAGTCCAAGCGCGGTCTCGTCGACGTTCTCCGCATAGCCGCGCCGGCGCGTCGCGCGCAGGATCGACAGCAGCTCCGGCAGTCCCCGCAGGCGCCTGCCGGTCGGGGTCACGAGCTCCGAGCCCTTGAACATCGTCTCAACCTCGTGCTCGGGCAGGTCGGCGAGCATCGCGCGCCCCGAAGCCGACGCGAACGCCGGCAGCCTGCTGCCGACGGCCGTGACGAGCCTCACCGGATGGGTTGTCTCCTGCTTGGCGACGAACACACTCTCGCAGCCATCGAGGACCGTTAGGCACGTGGTCTCGTTGTGGCGCTCGACGAGCCCCCGCGCAGCCTCGTAGAAGCCGGCGGTCAGCGCCGAGGCGGGGTTGGCCCGGGCAAGCCACGCCACTCGCGGCCCCAGATCGATATTGCCGGTGGCCAGGTCGCGGGCGATCCAGCCGCGCTCGCCCATCGTCGAGCAGACGCGGTGCAGGGTGCTCTTCGCGACACCGGTCTCGCGCGACAGCTGTGCGAGCGTCACTGGACCGTGGCGGTCGAGCGCGTCGAGCACGTCCAGCACCGCCGAGATTCCGGCCGAGCGCCGAGCGGTCCCACCGTTGGGCTGATCGAGGGCAGTCGCCATCTGCGCTGATCCGTCGGTGGAACGGGCGTTGCACCGACGGACCGACCGAACTTTTCACACCGTGCAGGAAGTGTCAAGTTTACGTTCTGTTTAGGTCGTGGTCTCGGTCACAATGGCGACGGTGGTGATCCTCGACCGACACGGACAGCTCGACCTGGAGGAATACCGCCGGATCGCGTTCGATTACGAACCGGTCGCCGTGGGCTCCGAGCTGCTCGCGGCGGTCGACGCCGAGCGAGTCGCGATGCTCGGACATCTCGACGGTGGCGGCGCTGCGTACGGCATCAACACCGGCCTCGGGTATCTGATCAGCCACGCGGTTCAGACCGACGACCAGGCCGCGTTTCAGCGCTCGATCCTGCTCGGCAGGGCCGCCGGGATTGGGCCGCCGCTGTCTGCACCGGTCGTCCGCGGGACGATGCTGCTGCGGTTGGCCGGCTTTCTCAGCGGCCGCGCCGGGGTGAGCGCCGGCCTGTGCCGGTTCATCGTCGATCGGCTCAATGACGGCTGGCTGCCGGCCGTCCCCGCCGCCGTCAGCGGCGCCGCCGGCGAGACAGTCCCGCTCGCCCATCTGTTCGAGACGTTCGTGGGAGCGGGGACCGTGCTGCTCGACGGGAATGTCGTCGCCGCCGCCGACGCGCTGGCCGACCGCGGCGTGGGCTCCTACGAGCTGGGCGCCAAGGAGGGGATCGCACTGATCAACGGCGCGCCGCTCGCTCCGGCGCTGGGCGTCGTGCTGGCGCTGCGAGCGGAGGCGCTGCTCGAGCACGCGACGGTGGCCGGAACGCTCACCGTTGCGACGATCGACGCCTCGGCTCGGCCGTACTCGACGCGGGTGGGCGAGCTGAAGGGCGACCCCGGACAGCTGCGCGTTCACCGTCGCATCGCCGAGCTCCTCGACGGGGGCGGTCGCTGGGAGCCGGCGCTGCAGGCGCCGGTCTCGCTGCGGGTGATCCCCCAGGTGCACGGGGCGGCGTTCGACGTGCTGGAGCACCTGTCCGCCCAGCTGCGCCGCGAGCTGCGCGCCGTCACCGACAGTCCGCTGTACATGCACGCCGCCGACGGCGAGCCCGAGGGCCTGTACTCCACCGGAGGCTTCCATGCGCACGCGGTCACGCTGGCGCTCGAGTCGCTGGCGATCGCGATCGTGCACGTCCTGAACCTCGCTGAAAAACGACTGCACCGCCTGCTCGACTCCCGGTTCTCCGGCCTGCCCGAGCAGCTCTCACGCCAGCCGGGCCGGCATTCCGGGCTCGTGATCCTCCACAAGCAGGTGATCGGGCTCGCGGCCGAGGCGGCGACGCTCGCATCGCCGGCTTCGATCCGCGCCGTCGATGCCTCAACCGGTCAGGAGGACTTCCAGGCGCACACGATTCTGGTCGCGCGCCGACTCGAGCAGATCCTCGACGACCTCGAGCTGGGCCTCGCCTACGAGTTGGTGGCGCTGCGCCAGGCTCACGATCTGTCCGGACGCACGCTACCGGCGCCGCTCCAGGAGGCGATCGCGCTGGTCGCCGAGGCCGTGCCCGAGATCGCCGAGGATCGATCGCTCGCCGACGATGTCGAGCGGGTGCGGGGACTGATCGCGTCTGGCGCGCTCGTGCCCGAGGCACCACGCTCGGCGGGGTTGCTCGCTGCCGAACCGGTCGGAGCGCTCGCGTGACCGTCCTCTGGAACGCCCGGCTGATCGACGGCACCGGCGTCGGACCACTCGAGCAGGCAATCGTGAGGATCGAGGCGGGGCGGATCACCGAAGTGGGCAGCGCGCACGGCACGCCGCCGCCGGGTGCGATCGACGTGGGCGGCCGCACGCTGCTGCCGGGCCTGATCGACGCGCACGCACACGTCTCCAGCGACACGCTTCGCAGCCCGGGCTTTGGCCCACCTCCGCCGCTGCACGGCGAGCTCCCGCGGCCGCGGGCACTCGGGTATTTCATCCTCGCCAAGTCGGCACGCGCGATGCTCGACGCGGGCGTGACCACGGTGCGCGACGTCGGCAGCTACGACGACGAGGGGATCGCGCTGCGGGAGGCGGTGCGGCTGGGGATCGTCGAGGGGCCGCGGATCCTGTGCTGCGGGCGGATCATTTCCGCCACGGCGCCGGGCGGGGCGATCTTCAAGACGATGTACCGCGAAGCCGACGGCACCGACGACATGCGCAGGGCGGTGCGCGAGCAGCTGCGCCGTGGCGCCGACTTCATCAAGCTGATGGCCACCGGCGCGCGCTCAGTGGTCGCCGAGGATCCCGAGCCTGCGCAGATGACCGCCGCAGAGTGTCGCGCGGTCATCGACGAGGCGCACCGCCTCGGCGTCCGGGTCGCGGCGCACGCCGAGGGGCTTGCGGGAACGCGGATGGCCGTCGAGGAGGGCGTCGACACGATCGAGCATGGCCTGTCGCTGCATCGCGAGCCGTCGCTGCTCGAAGCGATGGCGCAGCGCGGGATCGTGCTGGTCCCAACGCTGTCGACGTTCCATGATCTCGCCGACCGGTTCACCGGCGACTTTGCCCCGGCGCTGGTGGAGCAGGCCAAGCGCCAGAAGGACGAGGCGTTCAGCACGCTCGTGGCGGCGCGCGACGCCGGCGTGACGCTCGCAATGGGCCACGACAGCGGCCCGCCGGGCGACAACGCGATCGAGCTGGTGCGGATGGTCGAGGGAGGGCTGACGCCGATCGAGGGGATCGTCGCAGCGACTCGCGGTTCGGCTACGGCCCTCGGTCGTGACGAGGAGCTCGGCACGGTGACGGCCGGCGCGGTCGCCGATCTGCTCGTAGTCGACGGTGACCCGCTCGCCGACATCCGCGTGCTGAACGACCCCGCGCGCGTCTGGCTGGTGGTGCAGGAAGGGCGGATCGTCGCCGGGAGCCGGGGGCGGACTGCCTCATCCACCCCCGGCCCGGCTGCGACTTAGTGGTTAGGTCTGTGAACCCGAGCCGCTCGAGTCGGCGGTGCCGCTCGATCCGCTGCTAGAGCCGCTGCTCGATCCGCCAGGCGGCTCCATCCGTCCGCCGGGACAGTTGCCGCCACCGTGGCCGCCCTGTACGGCGTTGAACGAGCTGTCGAGCCGGATCTCGGTCTTGCTGCCGTCGGACTTGGTGACGGTGACCTCGTAGCCGTTGCCGGTGAAGTCGGTCGTCACCTCGCCCGCCGTCCCGCCGCCGGCCGCCTTGACGGCGGCTGCTTGCGCCTTCGCCGCCGCGGCACCAGTTACGGCCTTCTCGGCGCCCTCATGCGAAGTGCTGCCATGAGGGGGCATGTTGGGCCGCGGGTTTGTCTGCGCGGCGGCCGGGGTGGTCGAGGTCGACGACGAGCCGGTCGATGAGGTCGCGGCATTCGCGATCGCTGCGCCGCCTACCGCCGCCGCGCCAACGGCAGCGCCGGTGACGAGCTTGCTTCTGAGGTTTCCCATAGCTCTCCTTCGCGTCGGGAATCGGACGAAGCCGATCGTCGGTCCGGAGCGTGAGAGACGCGTCGGATTGATGTAAGAAGAACGCTAACGGCGACAATGGGTTGGTGACCGCCGTCGCCCTCCCCCGGCTCGAGCTCCCGTCAGTCGACGGACCACCGGTGCGACTCGGCGAGGTGCTCGCGGATGGCGTGGCCGTCGTCATGTTCGTGACCGAGGAGTGCCCGACGTGTGCGATGACGCTGCGGCGACTGGCGGCGCCGGCCGGCGAACTGGCGGCGGCTGGAGTCTCGGTGATTGCGATCTTCGAAGACCCACTCGAGGTGGCGGCGCGCGCGGCGCGGGGCGCGGGCTTTCGTGGCGCCGTCTTGAGCGAGCCGGAGCCCTATGAGCTGTCGCGCTCGTTCGAGCTGCAGAGCGTCCCCACCACGCTGCTGTTCGATGCCGAGGGCAGCCTGCTGCGGCGTGTCGTCGGCTGGGACCGCAAGGGACTCGACGAACTGCTGGAGCAGGCTTCGGCGCTCGCGGGGGCGCCGCCGGTGCGGGTGACCGGCGAGCATCCCGAACGCAAGCCGGGATGCGCGGCCAAGAACACCTATGACCCCGAGACGTTGGCGATTCTGAACGCCGCGGGGCCGCACGACGAGCTCGAGGACATGTTCGAGCGGGGCTGGAGCGACGGACTGCCGGTGATCCCGCCGACCCGCGAGCGCGTCGACGCGATGCTGAGCGGCCGCGATCCCTCGCTCTCGCTGGGAGAGGTGCCTCCGGCGATGGGGGAAGCGACGCTCGAGCGGGTCGCATCGTGTGCGGTGCTCGCCGGCTGCCGGCCCGAGTACTTCCCGGTTGTCGTCGCCGCCGTGCAGGCGGCGCTCGAGCCGGCTTTCAATCTCAATGGTCAGGCGGTCACGACGCAGCCGGCCGGACAGCTGCTGATCCTCAACGGCGCGGCGCGCCACTCGCTGGGCCTCAACAGCTCGATCGGCGCGCTGGGGCCCGGGCGGCGCGCAAACCTGACGATCGGTCGCGCACTGCGACTACTGATCAGCCTCACCGGCGGCGGCTTTCCCGGCAAGCTCGACCGCGCGACGCTCGGCCATCCCGGCAAGATCGGCTTCTGCCTGGCCGAGAACGAGGAGGTCAGCCCGTGGGAGCCGCTGTCGGTGCAGCGCGGCTTCGAGCCCGGCACATCCGTCGTGACGGTCGTCGGCTGCGACGCGCCGCTGTCGATCTCCGACCACCGCAGCCGTACGCCCGAGGAGCTGGCGCGGGTCTTGGCTCTTGCCGGAGCAGCGACGTGGAGCCCGAATTGGTGGCCGCTCGGCGGGACGTCGCTGTTCGTGATCTGCCCCGAGCACGCCGAGATGTTCGGTCAGGCCGGATGGAGCAAGCAGCGGCTGCGCGAAGCGATGTTCGAGGCGGCCCACCGGCCCGCCGGCGAGCTGCGTTGGGGCGAGACCACGCCGCTCGTTGACGCCGCCCCCGACGAGCAGCCGATTTCCAAGTGGACGAGCGTGGAGGACATTGTCGTCGTCGTGGCAGGCGGCGAAGCCGGACGCTACTCGGCGGTGTTCGGCCCGTGCCTGGGAATGCAAACCGAGGTCGTCTCTAAGGAGGTCCCGTGGATTACGTGAGTCCGTTCGACGAGCGCCGGCGCGAGATCGAGCCGCTGGCACCGCGTCGCAAGGCCCTGCGCGGCGCGTCGGTCGCGCTGCTCGACATCAGCAAGCGCCGTGGCGACGAGTTCCTGGACCGGATCGAGGCTCGGCTGCGCGCCGAGGGGGCGCAGACCTTCCGCCTGACCAAGGAGATCTTCTCCAAGCCCGCGAGCCCGGAGATCATCCGCCGCATCGCCGACCGCGGCGACCTCGCGGTGGAGGGCCTCGCCGATTGAGGCTCCTGCACGTCGTGCAGTGTGCACGACATGGTGCGCCTCGAGCGCCTGGGGATCCCCACCGCGGCGGTGGCGACGGAGCCGTTTATCGACGAGGCGCTCGAGCAGGCTCGAGTGCTCGGGATGCCCGACTACCGGATGGTGTTCATCCCGCACCCGGTCCAGCTGCTCACGCTCGCGGAGCTGCACGAGCAGGCCGACCGCGTGTTCGACCTGATCGTCGCGAGGCTCACGCCGCCACCGAATCCTCCAGCGGACGCAGCTCGTCGGCGTAGCTGATCGACATCCGGCGCATCACCCCGTCGCGATCGATCGCGTACGCGCCGAGCCGCCACAGGGGCGGCGAGTAGGCATGGATCGACACCGAGCGTTCTTCGTGGCCGGCGAGGCGATGGATGTGGTCGGGGCCGAACGAGAACGACTGCCCCGCGGCCACCGTCCGCGACGCAGCCTCGCCCCCGATCCGGGGGCTGGACTCCGTCAGCGCGCCGTCGACGACTCGGACCGCTCCCGACGAGATGTCGTGGTCGTGCCAGCCGGTGTCGTTGACCGGCGTCCAGCACAGCAACCAGACGTCGACGTGGTCGTCGCGATACAGCGACACGAAGTGGCGTTCCTGGTCGGAGAACCAGACGAGCTCCCGCCATCGCTCGGGTTGGAGGGCGAGCTCGTTGACGAGCGCCTCGAGCTCGGTCGCGTCGAGGTTGTGGGCCGGGATCGGCAGCCAGGACATCAAGCACCTCCTTTGAAGTCGAGAAGACGGAGTGGGTTGGCGCCCCGGATCGTCGCCACGGCGGCGGCCCCGAGATCCGAGAAGGCTGGTGAGGCGTACGGCTGGTCAGAGCCGCCGACGAGCACGTCGATGCCGAGCACGCGGACGGTCGCGTCGATTGCGCGCGTCCCGTAGGAGGACACCTCGAGGAACGAGTTCGCGTCGACGACCGTGCGCAAGCCGGCGCGCGCGAGCAACCGCTCGCCGTGCAGCGGCGCCAGCCCGGCCAGCATCGCGAAGCACACCCGCAGCGTCGGGTGCCGCGGCCGCCCGAACGCCCGGAACGCGTACCACGCTTCGTACATCTGCTCGACGTAGGAGACGATCGTCGGCCACCAGTTCGGTGCCGCGCGAGGCGCGGTCGCCGGCCCCGGGTGAATGAACAGCGGCCGGCCGGCGTCCTCGAGCACCTCGAGCAGCGGCGCCAGGCGGACGTAGCCCTCCTCGGTGCACAGCGCGTTCGCCGGCAGTGTGAGTCCGACGAAGCCGCGGTCGAGCTCCCGGCGCAGGCCGCGCGGATCGAGCTCGGTCAGGCACGCACCCGCCCATGCGCCGAACGGGGTCGGCAGCTCGAGCGCGCCGTCGTGGTAGGCGTCGAGCAGCTCACTCGATTCCCGTGGCGGCAACAGCTCGATGCCGAGCGGGCACGACGGCGCGATCAGCGCGAGGTCGAGCTGTTCTTGCCGGGCGCGGGTTCGACGGGCGTCCGGGTCGTGATCGCGAGGATCGACCTCATATGGCGCCTCGCCTGCCAGCTCCAGCGTCCAGCCGCGCAGCATCGGGGGCTTGGCGCGGGCCCGCAAGGCCTCGAGCAGGCGCTCGGGCCACAAGTGCTGGTGAACATCGAGGTTGAGGCTGGTGACGCATTTGCCGAGTGGATCCCCGACCGCCGCCAAGCTGCGCCGGTCGCCGCCGGTCCCCACATCGAGCAGCGTCAGCTCGTTGAACCGGTTCATTGAACCGTTTCAGTGAAACGGTTCAAGACGGCGTTGTCAAGAGGTTGCTCGCCAACCTGATGATCCGTCTACGCTTGCGCCTGTGAGTCCAGGCGCTAAGCGCGTCACCATTCGCGAGGTCGCCGATGCCGCCGGGGTCTCGCAGGCAGCCGTTTCCTACGCGCTGCGTGGGATCAATGTCTCCGAGGAGACCCAGGAGCGCGTGCGCAAGGTCGCCGAGGACCTGGGGTACGAGGCCAATCCGATCGCCCGTGCACTGGCCAGCGGCCGCACCGGGATGGTGGGGATCGTCGGTCCGTCGCTCGAGGACCTCTGGCAGCAGCGATTCGCGGCAGAGGCCGGTCGGGCGCTCCTGGCCCGCGATCACTTCGCGCTGATCGTCGACGCCGGCGGCGACCCGGATCGTCAGCGAATGCTCGCCACGCAGCTTCGCGACCAGCAGGTCGACGGCTTGATCGTCTCGCCCGTCAACCCGTCCGACGAGTTCTGGACAGAGATCGCAAAGGCGCTGCCCGTCGTCTCGATCGGCGACGCGCTGGCAGGTGCCTCGGTCGTCGGCGAGGTGCTGTTCGACAACCGCACGGGCGTCGCGCAGGCGCTGGAGCATCTGCACGGACTCGGCCACCGCCGAATTGCGGTGCTGCGGCGCCCCGGCTCGCCGACGACCGACCGCCCCGCCGAGGTGTTCGTCGGAGACGAGGCGGAGCGGCTCGGGCTCGACGTGCTCGTGCTGACGGCGCCATACGACCTCGGGCAGGCGACGGCGGCCGCGCGCGAGATGCTCAGCAGTGACAGGACCCCGACCGCAGCGTTCTGCTTCTCGGACTCGATCGCCTACGGGGTGTACGCCGCCGCCCGCGAGCTGGGCCTGGTGATCCCCGACGACCTGTCGGTCGTCGGCTACGACAACCATCCGATGTCTGCAGTGCTGGCGCCGCGGCTGACGACGTTCGACTGGCGCTCGGAATGGCTCGTCCGCAAGGCCGTCGACATGGTCGTCGAGGCGATCGGGCCGCAGCGTCCGCAGCGGCGGCGGTTCGTGATCGAGCCGGATCTGCACGAGGGCGGTTCGACCGCCCCGCCCGGCTCCTCCTAGGTACGTGGGGCGCCCCCTGGACGGAGCGGTCCCGAGCTAGCCGCAGAACGCGATCAGTTCGCGCGCGACGCCGACCGGATCGTCGTAAGCGATCAGGAACCCGGTCCGCTGCAGCGTGCGCAGCTGCGCGTCGGGCAGCAGATCGAGCGCCTCCTGGGCGCCCTCGATCGGATGCGCC
>DASYFZ010000561.1:0-1969 GCA_036000295.1 Solirubrobacteraceae bacterium | reverse complement strand
GCTTCCGCGTGCAGAAAGGCGCCCGCGACGCGCTGATCGTGGGCGGCGGCGACGGCGGCCGCCTCGTGGTGCGCGAGCTCGCGCGCAACCCGCAGCTGCGGATGCGCCCGGTCGGGTTCATCGACGACGACCCCCGCAAGCTGGGCATCAAGGACGAGCATGGGTTGAAGGTCCTTGGCACGACGTCCGCGGAGGACCTGGCCCGGATCCTCGACGAAGTCGAGCCCGACGAGGTCGTGATCGCGATCCCGTCGGCGCCCGGGACGCTGCGGGCACGCGTCGTGGCGGCATGCCGCAAGCGCGGAATCCCCGTGCGCACGATGCCGACCGTCTTCGAGCTGTTGGCTGACGGCTCCGGCGAGCTCAAGGTCACGCGCCAGCTGCGCGAAGTCCGCGTCGAGGACATGCTCGGGCGCGAACCGGTTCGGATGGAGCTCGAGCGCGTCGGCGCCTACCTGGCCAACGAGGTGGTCATGGTGACGGGCGCCGGAGGATCGATTGGCAGTGAGCTGTGCCGCCAGATCGCCCGCGTGAATCCCAGGCGCTTGGTGCTCGTCGACCACGCCGAGGACAACCTGTTCGAGATCCTGCGCGAGCTCGAGGAAGACCGCCACGTGCGCAGCGCGGTGCCGGTACTCGCGGACTGCAAGGAGGAGGAGCGGATGCGGGAGGTGCTCACCGAGCATCGGCCGGCCGTCGTCTTCCACGCGGCGGCCTACAAGCACGTGACGATGATGGAGCTCAACCCGGTCGAGGCGATCCGCAACAACGCGCTCGCCACCCGTCTGGTCGGCCAGATCGCGGGCGAGCTCGGTGTCGGCACGTTCGTGCTCGTCTCGACCGACAAGGCGGTCAAGCCCGCGACCGTGATGGGCGCCTCCAAGGCACTCGCCGAATGGGCCGTTGAGGCCGCCGCCGTGCGCTATCCGAAGACCCGCTACGCGACGGTCCGGTTCGGCAACGTCCTCGGATCGTCGGGCTCGGTGGTGCCGATCTTCCGCCGCCAGATCGCCGCGGGCGGCCCGGTGACGGTCACCGACCCGCGGATGACCCGGTACTTCATGACGATTCCGGAGGCGGTGCAGCTCGTGATCCGCGCCGGCTCGCTGACCGAGCGAAGCGGCGAGGTGTACGTGCTCGAGATGGGTGACTCGATCAAGATCATCGACCTCGCCGAGACGATGATTCGGCTATCGGGGCTGGAGCCCGAGCGCGACATCGCGATCGAGATCGTCGGCGCCCGCCCGGGGGAGAAGTTCCACGAGGACCTGTTCAACCCCTACGAGCGCCCGCAACCGACGCCGGTGCAACGGATCCTGCGCGCCCAGCACGAGCCCCTGGATCCTCAGTGGATGGCTCAGACGTTCGCCGACATCAATCTTCTCGTGCTGGAAGGAGATGCGGCGGCGCTCGCCGAACACGTGTCGAAGCTTTCGGGCACCCGTCTGGCGGTTGCTGAATCTAGCGCCCGGACCGCTCCCTAGACTGCTCACGAATGGCGAATCTTCCTCTCGCCTTATCCGTCCACCACTTCGTCAGCTCGGTGGGCGCCGACGCCGGTTTTGCCGCGATCATTGGTCTGGCGATTCTCGTCCTGCTCTACTTCGCGCAGGCTCGCGAGACGGCCAACCTGCGCGAACAGGCCTACGAGGCCGGCCAGCGCGTGGCACAGCTCGAGGCGCGGCTGACCAGCCTCGCGCGCCAGCAGGCGGCAGCGGCACAGGTCGCCCCGGCCCGTGCAGCGCAGGCCGGAGGCGTGCGCTCGCCCGTCCCGGCTCCCGCGCCCGCATTCGCCGGCGCCATGGCGATGGCCCCCGGGCCGCCCGCGGGCGTTGGGGCACCGGCGTTGGCCGCGGCCACCCGGCTGATTCCCGCGGCTCCAGTCGCCGCGCCTCAGTCGGCCTACGACGAGCACGGCGTTGCTTCGCCCAACGCGCAGCCGGTCGACGACACGGCGCTGGGGAGCCTG
>DASYFZ010000552.1:0-6673 GCA_036000295.1 Solirubrobacteraceae bacterium | reverse complement strand
CATTGGCACTGTGTAGTTTTGAAGGCCCGCGAGGAGCGGTCTCTACCGGTTTCCGGTGGCTATGGCGAGGGGGAAACACCTCTTCCCATTCCGAACAGAGCCGTTAAGCCCCTCAGCGCCGATGGTACTTGGCCCGCAAGGGCCTGGGAGAGTAGGTCGCCGCCGGTTTTTCTTTGTAATACGAGACGGATGCCTGACGGAATATGCGCGATGTAGTGAAGTTCTTTCGCGCTAACCCGCAGGTGTTCGTCTTGCTGGTCATCTGCGTGGTGCTCGGACTGGGCACGTTTCTGGCAGTCGTGTTCGGCCTGGTAGCCGCCGGCCCGAACGCCAGCAACAGCGGCGACCCGAGCGGGGCGATCTTCGGCCTGCATGTGGCGCACGCCACGCTCGGGCTTGGGTAACGGTGCAACGGAAGTTGCGGCAGACGCTCGAGCGCGGCTACCGGCAGGTGGGGACCAGCCCCCGATTTGCGCAACGTCCCCGTGACGCTGTACCGCCGCTCAGCAGCGAGCTAGCGCACCGCCCGCTCGCGCCCTCCCTGCTCGCGCGCGGCGCGAACGGGGGAGATGCACACGGCGGGAGCAGGCGCTACTGAGCCAGGCCGACGGCGCGGTCGCTGCGGTCGCAGCGGCCTTCGGTGGGGATGAGCGCTCCAGGTGGAGCGGTCTGTGGTGGGCGGTCGCGCGTCGACTGGCGGGTCGCCGAGCACGTCATCGAGGACGTCCTCGAAGCGGCTCATCCAGGCGCGCAGACGCTTGCTTGAAGACTGGAACATATGTTCGTAAGGGTAGGGAACCGCTCGGACGGAACCGCGGCGACGGAGCCGGCCGCGGCCGCGCGGCGGTGGCCTCAGCCGCGGAGCCCCTGGCGCGCCGGCGGTGGCCTCAGCCGCGGACTAGCTTGCGGACCCGGTCGACGACCTGGTCGGTGAACTCCGTGGTCCCCGCCTCGCCACCGAGATCGTGGGTCTTGATCCCCGCGGCGACGGTATCCAAAGCGGCCTCGTAGATCGCGCTCGAGGCTTTCTCTGCCTCGGGGCCGTAGCGGTCGACGGCGTGCTTGAGCACGGCGCCACAGGCGAGGATCATCGCCAGCGGATTGGCCACGTCCTTTCCGAGCAAAGCGGGTGCAGTGCCGTGCGGCGCCTCTGCCATCGCGACCGTGGTCTTGTAGTCCTCGTCGAATGACAGCAGCACCGACTCGGCAGCAGCGATCGAGCCGAACATCGGCATGATCAGGTCAGAAAGGCAATCGCCGTCGCGGTTCAGCGCCGGGATCACCAGCGGCGCGTCGGTCGCTCCGGACAGCAGGCCAGCGTAGGTGGCGTCGATCAGCACCGGCTGATATGCGATGTCCGGGTGCCGCGTGGCGGCGGCATCCATCTCCTCCTTGAGCATGCCCTCGTAGACGGGGGAGACGGTCCACTTCGGACCGCCGTACACGCGCGCCTCCATGTCCTGCGCGGTGCGGAACGCGTACTCGGCGACGGCCCGGCACGTCGACCTGGTGATGTGCTCGGTCCGGTAGGCCACCTCGGACGGCGAGCCGGCGTCGCCCTCGCGCGACTCTTTGGCCCCGTACGCGTCGTCGACTGCCATCCGGACGATCGAGATCGGATAGTGGACGCCCGCGACCGGCGATACCCCTGGCAAGCGCCTGCCGGTCCTGATGATCACCTTCCCATCGACCTCTTCGCGCAAGATCCGATTCGGCGACCCGACGTCGTCCTTGCCCTCGGGGGTGATCGTCGCGGCCTTCAATCCAAGCCCGGCTTCTCGCATCGCCGCGGCCGCTTCTGTGACGACCCCGTTGCACGTCTCGCGCCGGTGGCCGAGCGACAGGTCGTAGTGCTCGAGCTCGAGGTCCAGCCCCAGCAGCTCGGGATCGAGGACGCGCTCGGCCTGCTCGAGCAGCTCCTGCCCGGTCTCGTCTCCTTGCAGGACCACGATCCGCACCTTCTCGGTCACGGCCCGCACCTTACCCATCGGCGACCCCGGATAGACGGTCGCCGAGCACCGCGCTGCAGTGCCCCGTTAGGACGGAGTGATTTGCCTGCTAATCAGCCGATTCTCGATCTACCTGGCGAGCGCCCGATGCGGCGTCCTTCAGATCGGGCTCGGCATCCGACGGAGCCTCCGGGCCGCCGTCGGTCGTGGCGTCGGCGTGGTCGCCGGCTCGAAGATCGACGCCCTCCTCCGTGGCGGGCTCGTCGGAGCCGGTCGTGGCACCGAGGACCGAGCTGCCGAGCTGTGGATCATCGTCGAGCATCTCCCTAGGCGCGTCGGATCCGCCCAGCTCGGCCGGGACTACGCCGTCGGCGGCCTTCGCGGCCCACGGCCCCTTTTCGGCGGCTTCCTGCTCGCCCGGGGTCGTCCCTCCACGCTGTTCACTCGGGTCGACGGAACTGCGCTGATCTTCGGCGTCCATGAGGTCCTCCTGCGCTTTGGGTGGGCGTTATCGGCCTACCCGGGCGGACACCGACGCTAATCGGCGCGACCTCAGGCCCCGTCGGGAAAGCCGCCGCGATGGAGCACCACCGGGAAGTCGGGGAGGTGCTGCCTTCTGCGACCGGCGGCTCGCCACCCGTTCGGGTAAGGCTCGATCCCCGCAAACAGCGGCGGACTCCCATTCGCGGTCGGAATCGCGAGCAGCTCGAGCGTGTCGCGCAGTTCGTCGACCTCGTCTGCGCCGAACCGCTCACGCCACCGCAACTCGATCCCGGAGACCAGGCGGCGATATGTGTCCTGCGCTTTGAGCCCCTTGTCGCTGAGGCGCACGAGGTGACCACGACCGGCCGTCAGATCGGTCTTGAACTCGACGTAGGCACGCTTGTCGAGATAGCCGAGCGCGACCCTCATCGCCTCGGTCGCCACGCCCGCCATCCGCGGGACGTCGCGCACGCGCACGAACTCCGAGCCGAGCACGCGCACGGCGTTGGCGCTGATCGCGAGCGACAGATCCGAGCGGCGCTCGAACGGGATCGCGAACGCCAGCAGCGACCGGGCCAGCAGCGCCGACAGGCGCAGGTCCGATCCTTTGCGCGGCGCCGGCCCCCTGGCGCCCGGGACGGTCGTCGCCCACCCTTGATGCAGGATCGGCATGCAGTTGGGAAGCGGTGTCTCGAGTTTGCCGACGACCGCCCACAGCGCGCGCCGCAGGCGCTCGACCGTGTCCTCGCCGAGTCGCTGTCGCCAGCGATCCTCGATCAGGCGCGGCAGCGGGCCCCACACGAACTGAGCGCGCCGGCCGGCCGGAGTCGGGCGCACGACCAGATCGGCCGCGAGTATCCGGGATGCGCCCGGCGAGCCAGCGGGTTCGACGACGAGGTAGCCCCACCGCTGCATCCCGCCGAGATTCGTGCGGGTTCGAGCGAGCTGCTCGAGCTCTCGCACCGTCATTCCCTCCGGCCGCAGGTAGCGCATGCAGTTGCACCACATCACCATCGACACGAGCCACGGAGCCTCGGCTGCGCCGCTCGCGCCATCGTCGGTCGCGCGGTGTTGCATCACGTGCTCGAACTCGTTGTCGAGCTCGATCGTGAATGCGACGAGCGCCTGGGACAGGAGCGCGGACAGCGCGGAGCGACTGGGCATCCGAGCGACAGTAGTTCGCGGCCAGCCGGACGCTATGGTCCGTTTGCAGTAGTTATCGGGAGGCCGCCGGTGCGAACGACGAAGAGAGGCCAAGGGTGCCCACGACGATCAACCACGTCAGCGTCAACGCGCTGAACCTGCGCGAATCGGTCGACTTCTACGTCGATCTGCTCGGCGCAGAGCCGATCCCGACGCCCAACTTCGGGGTGCCCGTTCAATGGCTGGCGCTCGGCCGTACCCAGCTGCACCTGTTCGAGCGCGATTCCCAACAGAGCAGCCACCACCATCTGGGCATAACGGTTGATGACCTTGAGCCCGTGTACCGCGTTGCAGAGCGGCGTGGAGCATTGGATCGCACGGCGTTTCGCACCCATCTCGTGGAGCTTCCCGGCGACGTGGTGCAGCTCTACATCCGCGACCCGGCGGGCAATCTGGTCGAGCTCGATCAACACGGGGCCGCGCGGCTTCCCGACGATATGCGCGCCGAGCTCAAACCTCTCTGGGAGCTCAACCCGCAGTCCGAGGAGAACATGCGGGGCCGGTTGTTCGTGCCCGACTGACCCCCGCGGTGTATACCCTTGGAGGACGGGGCTGCTGTATGACGGGCAATTCTGCCCCGCCACACACGAACAATCGATGTCGACGTTGCGCGCCCCTGATCTCTCCGGCATCGCCCTAGACGGGCGATACGAGCTGCATGCCCTGATCGGTGAGGGTACGTTCGGTCGCGTCTACCGCGGCCGCGACCGCCGGCTTGCCCGCAATGTCGCCGTCAAGGTGATCAAGCCGTGGTGGGCCGAGGATCCGGAATGGGTACGCAGCTTCGAGCGCGAGGTGCAGCTTCTGGCCTCGGTCAACGACCCCGGCATCGTCCAGATCTTCGACGTGGGATCGGCCCCCGAGGGCCTCTACTACGTATCCGAGCTGGTTGACGGCGTCAGCCTTTCCAGGCGTCTGAAGGCCGGTCCGCTCGGCCCCGTGGAGGCGTGTGAGATCGCCGAGCAGCTGGCTGACGCGCTGGCCGCAGCACACGCCCGACGCGTGGTCCACCGCGACATCAAGCCCGCCAACGTCCTGATCACATCCGACCACCGCGTCAAGGTGGCGGACTTCGGAATCGCGCGCCTCTTCGAGGAGAATGCCGAAGGCTCGGCGACGATCGTCGGCACGCCGACGTACATGGCGCCCGAGCAGGCCCACGGCCGGCTCGGAAGTCCCGCCACCGACGTCTACTGCGCGGGCATCGTGCTCTACGAGATGCTCGCCGGCCATCCGCCGTTTGAGTCCAAGACGGTCGTCGAGCTGGCGCTTCGCCACGTCCAGGAGCCGCCTCCGCCGCTCCCCGATCAAACGCCGGAGCGGCTCGTTGAGGTCGTCGATCGGGCACTGCGGAAGGAGCCTGCGGATCGCTACCGCGACGGCAGGGCGCTCGCGCGCGCGCTCAGCCGGGCTCGCGAGGAGTTGCCTGACGAAGACCTGACGGCGCAGCGCCCCGCAGTGCGCACCGGCGCCGTCGGTCTACTGGAGCGTGAGGTGGGGACGTCGACGACCGCACCGCTGGTGCGCGACCGGCGTGACCGGACTGCCGCAACCAGGAGCGACGCCGCGACGCGCAACGGCCCCGCTGCCACGCCGAAGGGCCCGACCGGTACGCGGATCGGCAACCCGGTCTCATCCCGCCGCAACGTCAATCCGGCTGAGCGCAGGCAGCGAGTTGCAATCTTCGTATGCGTGCTGGCAGTAGTGGGCGGAATGATCGCGGCCGCGCTGGCGATCGCCCCCAAGCACGTCAGGGTGCCGAGCCTGCGCGGGATGAGCTCCGGTCAAGTCACGGCCACCGCGCACCGGCTGCACCTGCGTCTGACGGTCAGACATCGCCACAGCACAGCGGCAGCCGGCACGGCGATCGCCCAGGATCCCGCGGCGGGAACCAGGGTCAAGGAGGGCTCGGTGCTGGCGGTCACGCTCAGCGACGGGCCGCCGCCCGTTCCCATTCCAAAGCTCGTGGGCTACTCGTCGGTCGACGCCCAGTCGACGGTCAGGCAGGCCAAGCTGCGTCCCGCGATCGCGATGGTCCCGTCGCTCGGAGGCGCCCCAGGCGATGTCATCGCTCAGTCTCCCGACGCCGGCAGGCACGTTGCCCCCGGCTCAACGGTCACGCTGTCGGTCGGCGAGCCCCGCCAACTGCGGTCTGTGACCAGCCTGCAAGGCTCGGATGATGGCCGCTCTGTCCCGTTCAAGGTCCGCGGCGCGCGCTGGGAAGTCATCTACAGCATGGGCTACCAGGGCACGTGCACGTTCCTGCTGTTCTGCTCAGGACCGAGTGCGACCGTCACGAACGTCAAGTCCGGCGCCACCGTCGACCAGTTCGACCTCGGCGAAGGCGACAACAAGACCCGGATCTTCAACACGGGCCCAGGCATCTACCAGATCACGGTGTCAGCTGGCAATGACGCCGCCCGGTGGTCGATCAAGATCGACGACTACTACTGAGGCTGAGACGAGCTCTGAGCGGCGTCGGCGGGCATCAGCTCGTCCCGGCGCTCGGTGAGCGCGCCGATGACGATTTCGAGGTGCTCGTCGAAGTCGACGCCGAGGGCTTCGGCGCCGTGCCGCAGCTCCTCGCGGTTGACCGCAGCCGCGAAGCTCGGCTGCTTGAGCTTCTTCTTGACCGATTTCGGGGTCATGCCGACGAGGCCATCGGGACGGACGTAGGCGACCGCGAGGATGAAGCCCGAGAGCTCGTCGACGGCGTACAGCGTCTTCTCCATCGGCGAGTCGCGCGACACGCCGAGGAAGTCCGCGTGCGAAGCGACGGCACGGACCAGCTCCGGCGGGTACCCGCGCTCCTCGAGCTCACGAAGCGCGTATCGGGGATGACCGTCCTCGAGATTGGGATAGCGCTCGTAGTCGAGATCGTGCAGCAGGCCGGTCAGGCCCCACAGCTCTACATCACCGTCAAAGCGCGGAGCGTAGGCCCGCATGGCCGCTTCGACGGCCAGCATGTGCCGCAGCAAGGATTCTGACGTTGTCCACTCAGTAAGCAGGGTCCACGCGTCTTCGCGCGAAAGTTGCGG
>DASYFZ010000486.1:0-6793 GCA_036000295.1 Solirubrobacteraceae bacterium | reverse complement strand
GTCGACGTGCCAGACGCCGTCGGGCACCGCCGCGGCCACGCTGACCGACCAGAACGGCGACAGGACGGCGAGGGTCCCTGCCACCTTCACGGTCGCCGGCTGCCCGGGCACGGGCGGCGCCTCGGGCGGCGGCGGATCGGCCGGCGGCGGCAGCCCCGGCGCAACCGGCAACGGCGGCAGCCGGAACGGGTCAACCATCACCGGCGTCACCGTCGGCCGCACGACCATCAGCCGCGGGCGCTTCTCCGGCCTGGCCACCGGCCACCCCGCTCTCACCTTCACGATGAGCGTGGCGAAGGGCTCGGTCAAGCTCCGCGCGCTGACGGTCGAACTGCCCGCCGGCCTGAGGTTCGTCGCCCGTCATCACCGCGTCACGGGCGTGTCCGTGGGCGGGGCGAAGATCAGGTCGCTCGTTCTCTCCGGTCGGCGTCTCACGATCAACCTGCGACGTGCCGTCGCAAACCTCACCGTGACCATCGCCCGCGGCGGACTGACGGAGAGCGGCGCGATCCAGCGCGCCGCCAAGGCCCACAGGCTGCGGAGCCTCGAGCTCACCGCAATCGCCCAGAACACACGCGGCGCCCGCACCACCCTCCGGGCGCTGATCAAGCGCCTCGGGCTCTAAGGCGAGTCCGGCGCAGCCATCCCGGAAGGCTTACCGCAGGGTCCGCCGCCACAGCCCCTTAGGCCTGCAGGCTGAATGGCGGGTAGCGGTCGGTGATCAGGAGGAAGGCGTACGCCGCGACGCGGTTCTGCCAGCGGAACACGCCCTCGATGAAGTCAAACAACGGCCGCGGGTAGCGACCCGTGAAGAGGATCGCGAACCAGGCAAGGATGGCCGCGAGCAACGCGCCGATCGTCAGAAAGAACAACACGATGTAGTGGGGGATCGCCAGCAGCCATTTGACAAGCGGCAGGCCTTGGCTGAGGTCGTGTTGGGCATCGGGATAGGGGAAGTCGAGATGCACGGCCTGCTCCTCGTCGGTGGAGGGGTAATGGTCGTCCATCAACGCGAAGTAGACGGCGATCCGGTTGGTGAACCGGGTCAGCTGCAGGTTCCAGTCATACCACCAGCGGGGGTACTTCTTGCGAAACAGCAGCATCAGCAGCACGGGGATGACGAGGATCCCGATGCCGCCTCCGGCGTAGCGGGCGCCGGTGCCTCCCGCACTGGCCCCGAAGCTCCCGCCCTCGAGTGCTGCCGCGAGGATCGCGATCGGGATGATCGTGATGATGCGAAAGGCCGTGCTGACGCGGTCAAGGCTTCGGTCGGGATAGTCGACCGAGTACGTGAGCGGGTAGTGGTGGCCGCCGCCGGGCGGCACCCCGTCGCCCGGCGAAGGTGCGGGCATCTGTCCTGAACTTTCCATGTGGTCCTCTCTCAGGTGTACGGCGTATACTCAGCTGCGGACTATAGGTGTACGGCGTACACTTGTCAAGCGCGATGACCCAGGAGACGAACACCGGCCGCACACGCCTGAGCAGATCGCTCGTGCTCCAGGCTGCCGTCGCGCTCGCGGACGAGGACGGTTTCGAAGGGTTCAGCATGCGCCGGCTCGCGCAAGAGCTCGGCGTGGTGCCGATGGCGCTCTACAAGCACGTGGCCAACAAGGATGAGCTGCTCGATGGCATGGTGGACATCGTCTTCGGCGAGATCGAGTCTCCTTCGATCGGCGACGACTGGAGGTCGGCAATGCGACGCCGGGCGATCTCGGCGCGCGAGGCACTGAAACGCCATAGCTGGGCGATCGGGATGATGGAGACGCGGAACCCCGGCCCCGCCAACTTGCGAAACCACAACGCGGTCATGGGCTGCCTACGCGAGGCGGGCTTCCCGTTCGAGACGGCGATCCACGCCTACTCGGTTCAGGACGCCTACATATACGGCTTCGCCCAGCAGGAGAAGACGCTGGGGTTCCAGACACCCGGCGACGCCGGAGAAGCCGCGCAGAGAAGGGCCCAGACGATCGGCTCGCTCGACGATTACCCGTATCTCGCCGAGATCGCAACGAAGCTCCCCGAGTCCGGATACGACAACACCCTCGAGTTCGCCTGGGGGCTCGACCTCATCCTCGATGGCCTCGACCGCCGCCTCCAGGCAATCCCCTTGACTTCATAGAGGCAACCCGCACGCCTCGAGCAACTCGGGGAGCTCCCCCTCAGGCCCAGCGGCGCAACTGGAGTCGGCTAGGCGGCCCGCTCGCCCGCGGACTCCCCGGGGGCGGTGCCGGCGAAGGGCGCGCGTTGCACGGCGTCGTACACGACCTCGGTGCCCGTCATCCGGTCGTGCCAGGCGCGCCGTGACGGATCACGCAGCACGGCGAGGAATCCCAGGCCGAACGGGATCACGCTGAGGATCACGGCGAGGAAGCGTCGTGCGGCCAACCCGAGCGTGATGTCGCGTGAGCCGTGATACGTGAGCCGGATCGACAGGAAGCGCATCCCCGGCGTTTGGCCCACGAGCGCCCAGAACACCGAGAAGACCGCGCCGGCGGCGAGGAATCCGAGCACGCCGAGCACGATCGCTGCGGCGAGTGACAGCTGCTGTCCAAACGTGACCGAGATGATGGAGGCCAGGACGCCCGACGCCAGCGAGTAGACGGCGAACAGCAGCCCGAGATCGATCCCGGCGGCGACGAGACGGGTCGCCAGTCCGGCCTGATCGGTCTCCGAGTCCGCCTCGTCACGCGGGCGCACGACGCGCTCCATCGTGTCGTCCAGCGCCTCGGTGAGCCTGGTCAGGCGGACGCCGATGTCCGTGATGAGGCCGGCGCTCTGGGCGGCGATCGCGGCGCGGATCTCCGGAGCGCCCGCGATCCGCTCCACCAGCATCTGCATCTGCTCGCTGGCCAGCACCTCGGCCCAGATCCGCCCGCCCGCCTCGGAGTCCAGCCCCCGCTTCACCAGCTGTGCGATCTCCTCAGCGTTGAGCTCGACCGTCGGAGCGCGGAGCGCCACTGCTCGCTCGATCGCCCGGTCGATGACCTCGCTGTTGAGCGCGCGGACGATGGCCTCCTCGACAGCCTCGTCGAGAGCCCGGTCGACCCCGGTCGCCCGCGCGACGCGCTCAGCGCCCTTGGCGCCGGCCTTGAGAAGGCGCGATACCGGCGGCTGGTCGGGATCCGGCGCCACGCCGCGGATTGTCCCAGCGCACTCGGACCGGAATGCGAGACGAGCCCAGCGTTAGGATCGCGTGCGTGAGTTCGGGCGCTGCCGCATCGTCGATCCCGGAGGTGATCGCCCACATGGAGGCGATCGACGGCGCGCTTCCTCGTAAGGATGGAGTCGCGATCTTCAACCGGCTGTACCTCCAGGTGACCCGCGCGGTCGACGCCGCGGGTGCGGGGACGGAGTTCGAGAACAGGCCTTTCCTCGATCAGCTGGACGTGGTGTTCGCCGGCCTGTACTTCGACGCCGAAGCGACGATCAACTCGGGGGCGAGCTGTCCGCAGGCATGGCGCCCACTTGTTGAGACGCGGGCCCAGACGCGCGAGCCGATCCAGTTCGCGCTTGCCGGCATGACCGCTCACATCAACCACGACCTGCCGATCGCCGTGGTGACGACCTGCGCGTCATCCGGGCTCGCGCCCGAGGATGACAGTGCGGTCCATCGCGACTACCAGCGCGTCGACGGCCTGCTCGCAAGCGTCGAGGGGGAGGTGGCCGGCTGGTTTGACACCGGGCTGATCGCCGACATCGAGGACGTCACCCCCAAGGCCACTGACGAGGCCCTCGCGATGTGGTCGCTTGCCGCCGCGCGGGACGTCGCGTGGGAGAACGCCAAGCTGCTGTGGGGACTGCGAGAGGCCGGGCTCCTGCGGGACGCCTACCTGGACGTTCTCGCCCAGACAACTGAGCTCGCCGCGCGCGCCATGTTGGTCTAAAGGGGGAAGGGAGACCGGGCCCCGCAGGGACGCTCAACGTGGAAGTGTCGCGGACCGTCTATGTTGGTTGTTGTATGTCAAGCCCCGAGGACCTGATCGAGATCGAGCGTGCCGGCCGACGGTGCGCGAGTTGCCATTCAGGCCGCCGCTGGCGTCAGTTCGAAGTTGTGCGCGCTGACGGCCAGGCGCCGGTGGTCATGTGCCCCGCGTGCCGGGCGCGGTTCGGGGCCGCTCCGCCGGTGCCGGCGACTCAGCCGGCCACTGCCGTACCCGTCCCGGAACCGGAGGCGGCAGTAACCAAGCCGGCGCCTGCGCCACGGGAGGATCGGTTGAGAAGGGCGCTTCGCGAGCTGCCTCGTGGGGCGTATTCCGTCGGGCAGATCGCCAAGGCGGCAGGCCTCAATCACGAGAAGACGCTTCATCGCCTTCGTGCGATGCAGGAGGCGGGCGAGGTTCAGCAGGTCGGTAAGCGCTGGTCGACCGAGCCCCCGTCGACGGACGTCGAGGCCGCCTTTGACCGGCTGCAGGCCCGGACGAGCAACCTTCGGATCATCAGAGACCGCGAACCCGTCGCCTGACGGCCGGCTCCCGCTGGCCCGGACGGACCCGGATGACCGACGAGGCCAAGCAACCGCCGCCCGAAGCGCGAAAGCTGCCGACCGGGCGGATCGCGCGAACGGCCCGGGTCGGCGGCCTCGTGACCGGCCAGGGCGCGCGCTGGGCGGGCATGCGGACGGTCAATCGAGTCCGCTCGCCGGAGCGCGCCGCCGCCGCGCAGAATGAGCGCACCGCCGCGCTCGTCAACCAGCTTGTAGACCAGCTCAGCCAGATGCGCGGGGCCGCGATGAAGGTCGGACAGGTGCTCTCGATGGTCGAGTTCGACGGCCTGCCCGAGGACGAGCGCGACGCGCTCCAGGCCAAGCTCGCTGAGCTCCGTGATGACGTGCCGCCGGTCCCGTTCTCGAAGCTCGAGCGACTGTTGCGAGATGAGTTCGGAGGTCCACTGACCCGCGTGTTCTCCGAGTTCGACGAGCGCGCGTTCGCGGCCGCGTCGATCGGCCAGGTGCATCGCGCCACGACGGTCGACGGCGACGAGGTGGTCGTCAAGGTCCAATATCCGGGGGTCGCGGAGGCGGTCGAGACCGACCTGCGTAACGCGATGCTGCTGCTGCCGCTGGTCAAGCGCCTCGCGCCTGGCCTCGACGTGAGAGCGCTCGCCTCCGAGCTGCGCGAGCGGATCTCCGAGGAGCTGGACTACGAGCTCGAGGCGCAGAACCAGCGGCGGATCGAGCGCCTGCGCCGCGGCCACCCATTCATCTCGGTGCCGGCGGTCAACACCGAGCTCTCGACGCGCCGCGCGCTTGTGTCGGAGTACATCGAGGGCGAACGGTTCGAGGTGGTTCGCCGGCTCGACGAGCCAGAGCGCGACCGCTATGGCGAGATCGTCTTCCGCTTCTACTTCGGCCTGCTGTACCGCGACCGGATCGCGCTCGGCGACCCTCATCCCGGGAACTACCTCTTGCAGCCGAACGGGTGCGTCGGCTTCCTCGACTACGGGCTGCTGCGCGATGCCAGCGCCGCGCGCGTCGCCGCCGAGCGTGGGATTGCGCGTGCGGTCCGTGCCGGCGATGCGGCGGGGCTGAAGTCCGCGCTCGTCGCGGGCGAATATCTGCGGTCCGATTGGGCGGACCTGGTTGACGAAGAGTTGGCGCTGAAGTTGATGCGGCGGGCGACGCGCTGGTACGCGGTTCCCGGTCACCGGCGCTTCTCCGGCGAGCGCGGCCGCCCTCGCGAGCACCGGCCGGTGGACGAGGAGCGCCAAGCCCAGGCCAAGGACCAGCTCAGCCGGTTCACGCTCCCGCCAGAGACGGTGCTGATCCGGCGAATGCACGCGATCGTCGGCGTCGTGCTCGGCCAGCTCCGAGCCGGCGCTGACTGGGGCGCGATCGCCGCCGAGTACCTCCACGGCGAACCGCCGGCGACGCCGCTCGGGGAGGCCGAAGCGGAGTACTTCGCGAACCCGCAGAGCACGAACCCGCCGCGTCGAGGATGATTGTCGACGTGCCCGAGAAACCGACCGCCCGTAGCGTCAAGATCTCCCAAGACGAGCGCACGGGCTGGTCATCGGAGCGCCCACGGGCAGGTGGCGCCCCGCCCCGCCCGGTCGACGTGACAGTCCGGTCCCGCGTCCTCGCTCCCTCCCATCGGCTGCGCTACTCGCCTGGGAGCCTTCTCGTCATCGTCGGACCCGAGGCGTCGGAGCCCGCACGGTTCGCCGAGCGAGTCGTCGAGGAACGCGGGGCGATGCTCGCACCGGCCCGGGTCCGAGCACTGCTCGCCGGCCGCGTCGCGGACAGCGAGATCGAGGAGCGCGCCCGCGAACTGCTCGCCGGTGCCGTGCTCAAGCGGCTGCAGGCTGGTCAGAGCGTCGTTCTGCCCCTCGAGGGTTTCGATGCCGGCGAGCGCGAACGGTACGTGCGCCTCGCGCATGGCCTCCGCCGCCCGCGACACCTGATCCTGCTGGACGCTTCGCGCGACGCGGTACTCGACAGCGAGCGCCCCGCACTCGATGAGCTGCGGCGGTCGCTGGACGCTGGCGAGCTCGGACTCGAGGGGTTCCAGACCGCGCTTCGCCTCGGCGGCCAGGCGCTCACTGAGCTGAAGCGAATCGTCTTCCAGCCGCCGCCACGCGACGACTGATGTCGGGCGCGCCGGGGTCGATCCGGCGCCCCTGAGACTTCGCCACTTCTTCAAAACGTTGCGGTTGGGTGTCCTACCCTCGATCCCGAAGTGGGACCGAATGTGTCACTCCGACAACGTGCCGCGCGCGAGATCGTGGCGGACCCGAATTTCGAGCGCCTGTTGATCACGCTCGAAGCGGCGACGACGCCCGTCATCCCGCGCCGCGC
>DASYFZ010000470.1:0-5353 GCA_036000295.1 Solirubrobacteraceae bacterium | reverse complement strand
CCGCAGCCGCACAGCACGGCGACCTCGAGCGGGAGGTCCTCGTCGACCTTGACCACGGACTCCTGCCTGATCGTCGCGTACTGCGAGAACGTGCCGAGCATGCACATCGCGCCGACGCCCTCACCGTCGAGGAACGATCCGTAGCTGCCGTCGGGCATGTACCCGTCGAGGATCGTTGCGCCCATGTCGCACAGGCTCTGCAGGCCTGTCGAGCACCAGCGGCATTGGCCGCAGGCCGGGATGAACGCGCAGACGACGTGATCTCCCTTGGCGACCTTGGTTACCCCGGGACCGACCGCCTCGATGATCCCGGCGCCCTCATGACCGCCGATGTAGGGCAGTGGCGACGGCAGGTCGCCGGTCACCAGGTGCATGTCGGAGTGGCACAGGCCGGCCGCCGTGTAGCGGATCAGGACCTCGCCTTCCTTCGGGTCGCGGACGTCGAGCTCCATGATCTCCCAGGGCACGTTGCGGTCCGTCAACACCGCGGCTTTGGTCTTCATATCGGTGCTCCCTCTCCTCGGGATTTGAACTTCGGCTCAGCGAAGCCAGGCGTGCTTATCATGCACGACCGCGGGAGCGACCGCACGCAACTTGACGCTCAGCGCAGTGTCCGTCAGCGCAGCGTCCGTCAGCGCAGCGCGTAGCGAAGCGCGCGAGCGCCGGCGCCGGGTCCGCGGAAGCGGGCCAGCTCACGACCGTCGGGCAGGCACACCGCCCAGCCGCCGAAGATCCGCTTGAAGGTCAGCGCCACAGGGTTGCTCATCGCACACCAGATCTTGGCGAGGGCGGTGAAAAGCGCCCTCAGCGCTCCTGAAGAGGTTCATCAGAACCCGGCAAGCCGCCTGCCGCGGTCGTGCGGGGCGCAAAGCGATGATTCCGACGGATAATCGGAGTCATGACCGGCATGACCAAAATCACCTGCCACATGTCCATGTCTCTGGACGGGTTCGTCGCCGGCCCGGACCAGAGTCGCGAGAACCCGCTCGGCGTGCGCGGACTCGAGCTGCATCGATGGCACCTCGGCGAGCCGACCCACGAGGCGGATATCGCCGCGACCAACTCTCTCATGGCTCCGCGCGGCGCCTACGTGATGGGACGCAACATGTTCGGGCCGATCCGCGGTGAGTGGGACGAGGACTGGCGCGGATGGTGGGGCGACGAACCGCCGTATCACGCGCCCGTGTTCGTGCTGACTCACTACGCCCACGAGTCGATCGAGATGCAGGGCGGCACTACCTTCCACTTCGTCACGGAGGGGTTCGACGCCGCGCTGGCGCGGGCCCGCGACGTCGCGGGTGACCTCGACGTTGACATCGCGGGCGGCGCATCGACGGTGCGCCAGGCGTTTGCCGCCGGCGCCGTCGACGAGCTGACGGTCGACATCGCGCCGGTGCTGCTCGGATCGGGGGAAAGGCTGTTCGAAGGCCTCGAGGATCCCGGGTTGGAGATGCTCCAGGTATCGCATTCGCCGCTGGCGATTCACGTGCGCTACCGCGTCGGCGGCTGAAGCGCGTCGTTCACAAACAGCGGGCGTGCCATCATTGGGTGTATGCCCGACAACGATCCAGATAAAGAGAGCTTCGAAGAGACGCTGCGAGCGATCGCCGAGGAGCTCGGGCGCAAGCTCGAAACCTCGATCGACAGCTTCGACAGCGACAAGATCGCCGAGTCGTTCGGAGTTGATCCGACGCTCGCCCGCGATTGGGTTGACAACACGAGCACCTGGCTGCGTGGGTTCGCCGACAATCTCGGCGCTGAGGTCTCGCGCCGGGTTGGCGAACAGCACGAACCGCGCCAGCAGCGCGAACCGCAGCGGTCTACCTCCGACGCCGACCTGTTCGGCGGCGCGGTGGCCCACCCGCTCGATCTTCCGACCGAGGAGCAGGCGCTGGCCCTCGCGGCGCTGGACTCCGGCCGGTGGACCGTGGAACCCGGTAGCGACTCGCTGACGGCCAAGGGCGACGGTCCCGGCCCGAGCGACGCGCTCGGAATCGTGCGCGAGCTCCGGGTGCGCGACTGGATCGGCCCCGACGGCGAGCTGACGCAGGTGGGACACCACGCGCTGTCTCGCTGGCTCAGCGCCGCCAACCGCCGATAGCTCCGGTCAACGGCTGCGGTGCCGTCGCTCGGCGCGGCGCGCCGCTCGCTGCTCCTTGAGCTCGTCGCGCTTTACCTCGGCACTCTCATAGGACTGTCTGACGAGTTGCTTACCTCCGGTCCAGCCGAACACCCAGGCGACCATCGCGATGCCGAACACGATGTCCCAGGCCGTGATGATCAGCTGTTGTGCGACCGAGTACGCCGCCGCGTTGTCCTTGGTCGTGATGTTGTCGAGCACGACGACGTTAAGCGCCTGCGTGACGCCGGCGCTGCCGGGAGTGACCGACACGCTGTTGGACACTGAGTTCGACGCGCTGACCGAGACCACCGAGTGGAAGCTCACGGGGATCGAGTAGGCGGCAAGGAACACGGCGACAATCCCCAGCCGGGCCGCGTAGCTCGCCAACTGCGGGAGCGCGACGCCCACGACGAACCGCCGCGGCTGGCCGAGGACGGCGCCGCCGCTCTTGATCTGCTCACGCAACTTGGTGGCGCGATGCCAGAGCACGCGGGCGACGATCACGAGCAGCACGACGCCCCCGATCGCGATCAGCACGCTCAGCCCAGGATGGTCGGAGAGGAACCCGAACTCGAACTTGAGCGAGCCGCTGACCGTCGCGAACAGGTAGATGTAGGTCGCGATGTTGTAGACGCTGAACGGGATCTTCTGTACGACGAATCCCGACAGGATCGCGGCGAACGTCGCGCCCGCGATCAGCGACAGGAACATGATCATCATCACGAGCGTGCCGAGGTTGGCGGGGAGGAAGCCGTTGAGCGCGACTGCCACCGCATAAGACGCGAGGACCGGGCGAAACGGGAGCGCCGCGTCAGGGAACGCGGCGCGCAGAATCGTCAGCCACGAGAGCGCCGCGAACACCGTCTGGATCGTGTCGAGCACGCAGCCCGCGACGATCGCCGACGCCGGCACATCGCGCACGTTGTGCAGCAGCTGCCGGATCCAGTCTGAGACCGGCACGCCGAGCTGGTCGAGCACGAACAGCAGCAGCGCGATCGCAGCCAGCCACGCGCCGATCCGTGCGAATCGGACCAGGCGCGCTCGATGCTCGGAAGGCGCGACCTCCTCGGTCACATCGGCGGACACGTGCGGCTCATATCAGGCGGCACAGACGTCCGCAACCGGGCGGCAAAGCGCGCCGGCCGGCATTCGCTGTGCTGCATCGGCGTCTTCAGGCAGCGTTGCCGGCGCCCGCCGCCGCGAGCGCGTCGGTCAGCTGCTGCTCGAGCGCGCCGTCCAGTGACGTCTGAATGACCTTGCCCGGGATCTTGATCTCAGGAAGCACCTTGTCGACCGTCATCTTGCGGATCAGGAAGATCACTGCGGCCTTCCCGGGCTCGAGCGCCGCGCCCAGCTCCTTCATGAAGTCGTCGTCGACGCCGTAATCGGCGAACGCCCCGGCGGCGGCTCCGGTCGCCGCACCGATTGCCATGCCGAAGAACGGCACGAAGAAGATCAGCCCGATGAGGCCGCCCCACAGGGCACCACTGACCGCGCCGCTGCCGGCAAGCGACGGCTGGTGAAGCTTCACCTTGCCATCCGGCTGGCGCTCGACGACGACCATGTCCTCGAGGTCGATGAGATGGGCCTTCTGTGCCTCGCCGGCGTTGGCCGCGACCTGCTGCGCGGTGTCGAGGTTGTCGTAGGCGATGGCGACGAGATCGCTCATCGATCCCTCCTGTTCCAGTGTTGGATGTGGGCGATCCCGCTCGGGCGACTGGTTATCAGCTGGAGCGCGGCTGCCAGTAGACCGCGAGCCCGTAGATGATCCATAGGCTCAGTGCGAAGATCGCGATCGACCACAGGGGATACGCGGAGATCGAGAGCAGCGCGCTGATCGCGTTCAGCGAGCCGACGATGAGTCCGACCCACCGTCCGAACGACTTGCCGGCGAGCAGCGAGAACGACGCGAACAGCTCCAGGATGCCGATGATCAGCACGATCCAACCCCAGGTCTTGAGGTCGCTGAAGATGAATTTGGTTTCGTTGACGAAGAACTTCGAGTTGCTGATCGCGGCGATGCCGTAGATCACGTTCAGCACGCCGCCCAACATCAGGAACGTACCGGCCAGGACGATTGCACTGCCTCCCCGCGTGTCTTCCATCTCAGCCAGCGTCCTTTCTCTCTCGGGATCGCCGTGAACCGTTTCGCAGGGCGGGGTGAAGCGGCATCACCCCCGTGGGGTGAACACGAGCGAATCACCCCCGCGGGGTGAGGCGGGCTAACCCAGCGCCGCCCGAAACTGGGCACATGCAGCGTCTGGCTGCCCTCGTGGCGCTCCTGTTGGCGGCGGCGACCGTGGTCGCGGCGGTAATCGCCCTGATCACCAACTTCCCCCGCGGCCTGTTCGTGCTGCTGCTGGCGTTCCTGGCGCTGGCGGCAGGCTGGCACGGCGTGCTGCATCGCGGCGTGGTCCGCGTGCTGGGGATCGCGATTGCCGTGGTCGCGCTCGCCGCCGTCCTGGTGCTGCTGCTCGGCCGCGACGCGGTCGACACGATCATCATCGTCGTCGCCGGGGTGGGTGCCGTCGCGGCGGCGCGTGCAGCGTTCACGAGCCATGCGGACCTCACTGCCGTTGACCCGCCAAAGCACCCGGTCCTGTTCTACAACCCGAAGTCGGGTGGGGGCAAGGCCGAGCGATTCCATCTCGCCGACGAGGCGGCGAAGCGCGGGATCGAAGCCGTCGAGCTGACATGGGACACCCCGCTCGAGACGCTCGTCGACGACGCTCTGGCGCGCGGGGCCGACGCCCTTGCGGCGGCCGGAGGCGACGGCACGCAGGCGATCGTCGCGTCGGCGGCAGCGCGCGCCGGAATTCCGTACGCATGCATACCCGCGGGCACTCGCAACCACTTCGCGCTTGATCTCGGGGTCGATCGCGAAGACGTGATCGGCGCGCTGGACGCGTTTACGACCGGTGGCGAGCGCCTCGTCGACCTCGCGGAGGTCAACGGCCGCGTGTTCGTCAACAACGTGTCGCTAGGCGTTTACGCGCAGGCGGTGCAGCACTCCGGCTACCGGGACGCAAAGCTCAGGACCCTGCTCGACACGATCCCCGAGACGGCCCGCTCGGATGCCGACGCGCCCGCGCTGCGCTGGCGCGACCCCGACGGGTTTGCCCACGACAGCGGAATGGCACTGCTGGTCTCCAACAATCCGTATCGCCTGGGCACGGCGATCGGGTCGGGCACGCGCCCTCGTCTCGACAGCGCGCGGCTGGGGGTCGCGGT
>DASYFZ010000412.1:0-9126 GCA_036000295.1 Solirubrobacteraceae bacterium | reverse complement strand
CCACCAGACCCACAGCGACTTCAACCACGCCGACATGCAGGTCTACCGCCGCCGCCTCGGGGCGCTGGGCGGCTGTCCGGCCGCGAGCTGACCGCAGCCTCACACGTCGCGGTGAAACACGCCGATCCGGCCGATCGGATCAAATCCCAGTCGCGAGTAGAGCTGCTTGGGCCAGCCGTTGTCGTCGGCTTCGATGAACACGAACTCGTGGCCCGCCTCGCGGGCGAGGGCGATCGCACGCGTGATCAGCCGGCGCGCGCAGCCTCGATTACGCCAGACCGGCACCGTGTAGACGTCCTCGACCTGTGCCGTGACGCTGTCGGAGTAGAGCTTTGTCATCGCCACCAGGTCGCCGGTCTCGTCGCGGATCCCGAGGTGCGTCGCCGTTCGTGCGCGAGCCTCACGGGCGGTGGCGTCGATGAGCTGGTCCAGCGCCGCGGCGGTCATCTTGGGGTCGTCGGAGATCCATTGCCGCATCAGCTCAGACGCCGTGTCCTCCTGAATCTCGACGACCCCGCCGGCGTCCGTTTCGTGGTCGGCGGGCCGGGCGAGCGCCATCAGTACGTCGCGGTCAAACGTCCATCCGTCGGCGCCCAGAGGCTCCTCGAGCCGCCGCGCGCTGTCCTCGTGCTCGATCACGAGCTGGCGATACGGCAGCTCGCCCAGGTGTTGCTCGGCGAGCTCGACGGCCCGCGCGTATGTGACCGAGCCCGACAGGCGCAGGTGGTTCAGTCCCCAGACGTCCGCAAGCGAGGGAGCGCGGATCAGCCAGCCGCCGTCGACCGGCCGCGCGTCGTCGGCAGCCAGCTCGGCGGTCCGCCGCACGAACGCCAGCGCCCTCTGGAGGGCTTCGGATGCGGGGGTTTTGCCCATCGCGGGCATGGTCACAGGTCCGTCGCGCGCAAGTCAGGCAGAATCACGGCCATGAGCGCCGAGGGTCTGAAGGCAGCCGAGCAGAAGATGCGCGACGCGGGGCACTCCGACGAGGCGATCCGCACGTTCTCCAGCGCCTACGAGCGCCTGGAGGGGGGCGAGTCGGGCATGATGCCAACCGCCGAGCTCGAGCCGGCCACCGACGTGCCCGCGCTCGAGGAGTTGCCGGAGGGCGATCCGGCCGGCGCGCTGGAGCAGTTCGCGGTGATCAAGCTCAACGGCGGCCTGGCGACAACGATGGGCCTGCGCAGCCCCAAGTCGCTGCTGGAGGCGCGCGAGGGACTCACGTTCCTGGACATCATCATCGGCCAGACGCTGGCGCTGCGCCGGCGGTTCGGCGTCCGCCTGCCGCTTGAGCTGATGGACAGCGAGGCGACGCGCGACGAGACGCTCGCGGCATTGGCCAACCATCCGGAGCTCTCCAACGACGGCCTTGCACCGGACTTCATGCAGAGCATGATCCCCAAGCTCGATGCCGAAACGCACGCGCCGGTCAGCTGGCCCGACCAGCCCTCGCTTGAGTGGAACCCTCCCGGTCACGGCGACATCTACGGCGCGCTGCGGCGTTCGGGAATGCTGGCGACGCTGCTGGAGCGAGGCTTTCGCTACGCGATGATCTCCAACTCGGACAATCTCGGCGCGACGCTGGACCCGCGGATCGCCGCGTTCGTCGCCGCCGAGCAGATCCCGTTCCTGATGGAAGTGTTCGAGGGCACGGAGGCAGACCGCAAGGGCGGTCACATCGCCCGCCGCCGCGCCGACGGACAGCTCGTGCTGCGCGAGGTCGCGCAGACACCGGACGACGACCAGGAATCGTTTCGCGACTACCGCCGCTGGCGTTACTACAACTCGAACACGCTGTGGGTCGATCTGAGCGTGCTCGACGAGATGCTCGAGCAGTCCGGCGGCGTGCTCGAACTGCCGCTGATCATCAACCGCAAGACCGTGGATCCGCGGGACAAGAGCTCGCCGGCCGTGATCCAGCTCGAGAGCGCGATGGGCGCCGCGATCGGCAGCTTCGCCGACGCGCGGCTGCTGCTGGTCCCGCGGACGCGGTTCGTGCCGGTCAAGACGACCGACGACCTGCTCGTCCTGCGGTCGGACGTATACGAGATCGACGACGACATGGTTCTCCGGCCGGTCCCGGAACGGGCGCAGAGCCTGCCGTTCGTGGAGCTCGACAGCGACTACTACAAGCTGCTCGACGACTTCGAGGCACGGTTTCCCGATGGCGCGCCGTCACTGCGCGAAGCCGACCGGCTGGTCGTGCACGGCGATGTGACCTTCGGCCGGGACGTCGTCGTCCGCGGTGCGGTCGAGATCGACGCCGACGAGCCCAAGCGCCTCGAGCCTGGCACCGTGCTCGAAGGCTGAGCCGGCGCAGATGCGACCGCTAGCCGAGCAGAAGATCCTGGTCACCGGCGCGACCGATGGCCTCGGCAGGGGAGTCGCAACCGAGCTTGCGCGCGCCGGCGCGACGCTGCTGCTTCACGGACGCGATGAGGCTCGCGGCGCTGCGACCATGCAGGAGATCCGCGAGCGCACGGGCAATGACGCGCTCTCGTATTACAACGCCGACTTCGCGTCGCTGGCCGAGGTGCGTGCGCTGGCCGACCGGCTACTGGCCGAGCACGATGACCTGCACACGCTCGTCAACAACGCCGGCATCGGGTCGACGCTCCCGGGCGGAGGCGAGCGGATGGAGAGCGCCGACGGGTACGAGCTGCGTTTTCAGGTCAACTACCTCGCGGCGTTCCTGCTCACGCAGCGGCTGGTGCCGTTGCTGTTCAAATCGGCGCCGGCGCGGATCGTCAATGTCAGCTCGCTCGGCCAGATGCCGATCGACTTCGACGACGTGATGCTCGAGCAGCGCTACAGCGGCGTGCGGGCGTACTGCCAGAGCAAGCTTGCCGACGTGATGCTCACGTTCGACCTCGCCGACGAGATGCCGCGTCGTGCCGTCACCGTCAACTGCTTGCATCCAGCATCGTTCATGCCGACCAAGATCGTGCTGGCTGCGCGCGGAACCGCCTCGTCGACGCTCGAGGAGGGCGTTGACGCGACTCTGCGTCTGATCGCCGATCCCGAGCTCGACGGCGTCACCGGGCGCTACTTCACTGCGGGGCACGGCTCGCGTGCCAACCCGCAGGCGTATGACGAAGATGCGCGGCGCCGGCTGCGCGAGCTCTCGGAGCGGCTCGTCGAGCAAGCGCAGCAGGCCTGAGAACACATGTCCAGCAGGCGCCGCCGGCTGTGCGCGATCGGGCTGGCGGTGTTCGTCCTCGGCGTGGCCGCAGCACCGGCGGCAGCGGCCGGCGTGCGGGTCGTGATGACCAGTGCGAACCTCTCGTGGCGGCTCTCGCGTCTGCCCGACCTGACGTTCAACTCCGGCCGGCCGAGTGGCGAGCCGGTCGTCACGGTCGACGACACCATTCGCTATCAGCGCTTCGGCGGCCTTGGGGCCGCGATGACCGACAGCTCGGCGTGGTTGATCTACGACGAGCTCTCAGCCGCGACCCGCACCCGGCTGATGAACGCGCTGTTTGGGGCGAGCGGCATCCGTCTGAACTTCGTGCGCCTCCCGATCGGCGGCTCGGACTTCACCGCCAACGGCCTGCCCTATAGCTACGACGACCTGGCACCGGGTCAGGTCGATCCAGGGCTTGCGCATTTCTCGATCGCGCACGATCTCGCCTACGTGGTGCCCGCGCTCTCGCAGATGCTGTCGCTCAACCGTCACATCGAGCTCCTTGCCGAGCCATGGAGCCCGCCGCCGTGGATGAAGACCAACGGCTCGTTTGACAACCCTCACGGAACCGGCTGGCTGCGAAGCATCTACCGAGGGACGCTCGCGCAGTACATCGTGAAGTTCATCCAGGCCTACGCGGGCGTGGGCATCCCGATCGACGCGATCACTCCACAGAACGAGCCCGGTGCCCCGTCGGACTTTCCCGGACTCAACATGTCGGCGGCGGGCGAGGTGCAATTCATCACTCAGTACCTCGAGCCGGCGCTGCGTGCCGCACACCTGGGCACGAAGATCTATGGCCTGGACCGGGGCGCGCTTCTGTACTACGCGAAGGCGCTCGCGCTCGGCCCCGCACGTACCGACCTCGCCGGCATCGCGTGGCATTGCTACGGCGGGCCCAGCTACATGAACGTGCTGCACGCGCTCGCTCCGACGCTTGACCAGATCGTGTCGGAGTGCTCGCCCGGGATCATTCCCTACACCCCCGCCGAAGCGCTGATCAGCTCGCTTCGCAACTGGGCCAGCGTTGCCGCGCTGTGGAACCTGGCGCTCGATCCGGCCGGCGGCCCCGTGCAGCGGCCCAACGTTGGATGCCCGGGCTGCACCGGTGTCGTCACGATCAGCGAGCAGACGCACACCGTGTCCTACGGCCTCAACTACTACCAGCTCGGGCAGATCAGCAAGTTCGTGGCGCCCGGCGCCGTACGCATCGCATCAACTGCGCTCGTCAGTGACTTCCGCACCCCGACGGGGGTGTACGGAGTCACGCCCGGGCTCGACGACGTTGCGTTTCGAAACCCCGACGGGACGATCGTGCTCGTCGCCTACAACAACTCCGGATCATGGATCCGGTTCGCGGTCACGGCGAGCGGAAAGTGGTTCGACGCCGCGATTCCGCCGGGGGCGATGACGACGTTCGAATGGAAGTGAGCGCCTGCGATCCGCCCCGGGGAACGGATCGCAGCCTGCCCAATCGGTGTGCCCCGGCTACGACGAGCTGCTGCTCGAGCTGCGCGCGCGCGAACCGGATGCGCGGGAGCTCGTCGAACGCGAGCCGGATGAGCGCGAGGTGCTGGCGCGCGTGCTGCCGCTGCGCGCTGTGCTCTTGCTAGCTGTCGTCTTGCTCGCGGCCGGCTTGCGCGCGGCGGGCTTCCGTGCGGCCGGCTTACGCGCGGCCGGCTTGGAACGCGTCGGCGCCTTCTCGGCTACCGCGGTCTTGAGCTTGTCGAGGTCCTTGAGCACGCTCGCGTTGGCCTTCTTCGCGTCGCGCTGCAAGTTCTTCAGCGCCTTGGTGACGTCCTTGTATGCGCTCTGCGTGTTGCGGTCGAGTCCCTTGCCGGCGGACTGCAGCGCAGTGTGCGCGTCGTCGAGCAGTTTCTCGAGGCGCTTTTGCGCGGCCTCTAGGTTGCGGCGAGCGGCCGACGATGACGCCGTCGACGACGACGAGCGAGACGACGTCGCGCGAGCTGGAGTCGCGCGTGCGGTCGTCTTACGTGCGGCGGGTTTGCGTGCTGCTGGTTTGCGAGCGGCCGGCTTCTTGGCTGCTGGCGGCATAGCGGTCTCCTCTTACTGGGGGCTGATGGTGACGAGAGTTGGCAAAGCTTTGCGCAACGCGAGGACGCACGTCGCAAAGAAACTGCCAGACGCAGGCGCGACGAAGTGACACGCACGCGGAATTGCAGCGGTGACCGTATTGCATCTTGCCGTCATACGTCGCACTCGGCGTACTTGTTGCATGTGATTTGCGCGCGACGGGAACCCTTGACCACGGTCCGCGCACGCCGCGGGATTGCAACAGGCAACCAGGCGATTGATGTCGACGTTCCAACAAGTGGGGCTTCACTTGGACTCCGGACGGCTGCGGGTCCTGATCGAAGCCGGGCAATCGGCGACGGCCGAGGGCGAGCTCGATGACGTGCTCGAGCATCTGCTTGCGACCGCACGCGAGCTGACCGGTGCGCGGCACGCAGCGATCGAGGTGCTCGGCGATGACGGAAGCGACATCGCGCGCGTCACCGGCGACGCGGTTGACGGCAGTCCTGCGCACGGCGGGTCGATCGACGTGGCGATCCTTATCGACGACGCGGCATGGGGATACCTCACCCTGGCCGACAAGGACCACGGCGCGTTTCAGCGGGCCGACGAGGAAACGGCGATCGTGCTCGCCCGGTGGGCGGCGATCGCGGTATCCAATGCGCGCGCGTACCGTCAGATCGATCAGCGCCGCGCGGACCTCGAACGTTCCGTGCGCTCGCTCGAGGCGACATCGGAGATCGGCCGTGTGCTCGGCGGCGAGACGCAGCTCGATCGCGTCTTGGAGCTGGTGGCGACTCGCTCGCGCGGGCTCGTGGAGGCGCGCGGAGTGATGATCCTGCTGCAGGACTCCGATCGGTTCCTGGTCGCGGCTACCGCGGGCGATGTCCCGCAGAGGCTCGCCGGGCGCAGAATCCTCGCGCGCGGCACGCGCGCGGCGCGCGTGCTCGAATCCGGCAATCCGGAGCGGATCGCATCGATCTCGGGCCAGATGCGCGCAACGCTCTCCGAGCTTGGACTTCAGCCGCGCTCCGCGTTGCTGTCGCCGCTGGTGTTCCGCGGCTCGAACGTCGGCGTGATCGAGGCGTTCGATCGCGTCGACGGTCCGGAGTTCCGCGTTGAGGACGAGCGGCTGCTGCTGGCGGCCGCGGCGAGCGCGGCGACCGCCGTCGCCACCGCGCAGTCGCTCCAACGCGAGCGACTGCGGCGCAGCCTCGCGGCCGCCGAGGAAGAGCGACGCCGCTGGGCGCGCGAGCTGCACGACGAGACGCTGCAGGCGCTTGGCGGGCTGCGCGTGCTGCTCTCCTCCGCACGACGCAGCACCGACGTGGAGGCGCTGCACGCCGCGCTCGAGACGGCGGTCGGCCAGCTCGGCGACGAGATCTCCAGCCTGCGCGCGCTGATCACAGAGCTGCGGCCGGCGGCGCTCGATGAGCTGGGTCTGCGGCCGGCGCTCGAGGCGCTGTTCAATCGCGCGCGCGTCACCCACAGACTCGAAGTCGCGACGACGATCGAACTCGAGCATGGAGCCGGCACGCGTGAGACGCGGCTTGAGCCGGATGTCGAGATCGCGATCTACCGCACCGTGCAGGAGTCGCTGACCAACGCGGCCAAGCACGGCGGCGCCCAGTGTGTCGACGTGGTCGTCGTCGAGCGCGGGGGAGAGGTGGAGATCGCGGTTCGCGACGACGGCACCGGGTTCGACGTCGACGCACCGACCGGCGGCTTCGGGCTGACGGGGATGCGCGAGCGAATCTCGCTGGCCGGAGGACGGCTCGAGATCGTCAGCTCGGGGCACGGGACGGCGGTGCTCGCGTCGGTTCCGTCCGTTCGGGCGCGTGCTGCGTGACCGGACGAGATGTTTCTGCACGAACAATCGCCCTGACTCTGCGCGAAGCGCGCCGTGACTCTGCGCGAAGCCACCTAACGATCCGCTCGATCTAACGTTAAGGTGGGTAAGCGATGGAGGATGCGTCAACAGCTGATGACCCGATCACGATCGTGATCGCAGACGACCACCAGGTCGTGCGCGCCGGCCTGCGGCTGTTGCTTGAAGCGGAGGACGGTTTCGAGGTCGTCGCGGAGGCCGGAGACGTCGCCACGACCGAACGCAGGGTCACGGCCTACCACCCGCGCGTGCTGATCCTCGACCTCAACATGCCCGGCGAGTCGAGCCTGCCCGCGATCCCGCGAATCCGTGAAAGCGCCCCCAACACCCAGGTCGTCGTGCTGACGATGCAGAACGACCCGGCGTTCGCGCGCGAGGCGCTGCGCGCTGGAGCGATTGGCTACGTGCTCAAGGAGGCGGCCGACGCCGAGCTCGTCCAGGCCGTGAGGCTGGCCGCCGACGGCCGGACCTACTTGAATCCCGAGCTCGGAGCCCGGCTGGCGGCCGAGCCGCCGACGCCGATCGGTCCGCCTGACGACCTGTCCGCGCGTGAGATCGAAGTGCTGCGCCTGATCGCGCTAGGACACACCAACACCGAAATCGCGTCCAAGCTGTACCTGAGCGTGCGCACCGTCGAGTCCCATCGCGCGCACATCCAGCAGAAGACGCGACGCACCACGCGCGCGGACCTCGTCGCCTACGCGCGCGAGCACAACGTGCTCTAGCGCTATCGCTACGGTCGCCCGGCGCCGCCTGCGCCGGCGATCTCGTTGCGCCTGGCGTGCAGTGAGGCCGACTTCGGCACGGGCTCGACGATCGTCGAGCGCGATGCGGAGGCCGCGGTCGCGACGATCCGCTTGCCGCGGTGGACCCACTTCACCGGAGCCGGGGCGTAGCGCAGCAGCGCCTGCCAGGTGAGCGTGCCGATCTGCCCGTCCATCGGCAAACCGTGCGCGCTCTGGAAGCTCTCGACAGCGGCAAGCGTCTGAGGCCCGAAGCCGCCGTCGATCGTGATCGGCTCGCCCGCTGTGACCAGATGCTCCTGGGCCCACACGACGAGGTCGCCGGCGGCGTTTTGGCCGAGCGTCGCCAGGGAGGTGTCGGGGATGACGTCGGTCAGCGGACCAACCGACTGCGATAGCGCCTGCCAGGTGCCCGTCGTCGAGGACTGCCAGTCCCACCAGCTCACTCCCCCGGCCCCGTAGGACCGCGACATCTGACGGAACCGCATGATCTGGCCGAGGCGCGGGCTGTTGAAAGTCTGCCCCAGCGGATCGATCGTGCGCTCGTAGATGCGGTTGAACTCGTACGTGTGCGAATACACGGCATCGACGGTGGTGCCGATGTCGGCCCAGTACATCTGCGGCGTGTTGTACTGCGCGCCGCCGGGACCGAGGAACACCGAGTAGGGAAACCCGGGGTGGAAGTCGACGTACGGGAAGCCCGCCAGCGACACCGGGTAGTTGGCGCCGATCAGCTTGCGCAGCCGCGTGATGTAGGCCTGCGCGGACACGTACTTGCCCTCGTACTCGCTCTCGGCGTCGATCACGAGGCAGTTGGCGCCGGCCTTGACGGCAGCGGCGCCGACGTAGGCCTCGGTGATCGGGTGGTTGCCGTACACGTATTGCCACGCGCACACCCGCAGGCCGTGCGCGTGCAGCGTCGACACCAGCGAGGAGTTGAACTGCGACCAGATGCTGGTCCCGTCGCCGCTCTTGATGAACAGCGTGTTGATGCCGTAGCGGTGCGCGTCGGCGATCAGGTTGTTCAGGTTGCCGCCGTCAGAGCGCGCCAGCTCCCAGATCCACATCCCGCGCGTGGCGAACGGGTTGCCCTCGGGCGCAGTTGTTTGCGAGCTGCCGGAACTGGTTGGACCTGTCGATGCGCCGCCGGATCCGGCGCTCGCCGGGCCGGCCATCGCCAATGCGATCGCAACGACCAACGCGAGCGTCAGGCCCTGCTTCGGGAACCGGCCAAACTCAAGTGCCCGACAACCGCGGACTCCGCGGTCGACCCTCATACG